>JAFQBO010000215.1 GCA_017416665.1 Oscillospiraceae bacterium | reverse complement strand
TTAAGATTAAAGGAAGAACGTATCTTGTTGCTGCTGTTGTAGCAGAAAGTGAAGATAAGCTTCCTGAAATATCTGAATTAATCAAAACAGCCGAAGAAAGTCTGCCTGAATACATGATTCCGTCTGTAATATTCAATGTTAAAAATATGCCACTGACAGCAAACGGAAAAATAGATAGAAAAATCTTGACAAAACTTGGTGAAGAAGCTGTACAGAATCATAAACATTCAGAAAAATCTGTTGAAATGAGTGATACAGAGCGATTGATTGCTGAGATATGGATGGAACTTTTAGGGCTTGAAGAACTTCCGAATGTATGTGAAGATTTCTTTGATTACGGAGGAGATTCACTTGATATTGTAAAACTCAGAACAAAGCTTGTTGAAAAATTCGGTAAGGAAATTGAGATAACTGATATTTTTGCTGATCCTACTGTTTCAGGTATAGCGTCGTTGCTTTAAGAGGTGTAAAGATGAAGATAGCAAATCGTTGTTTCCCTTTTGGTATTTCAGGCGAGAAAGAGCCATTGTTGTTTTGTTTTCATCATGCAGGTGGAAATGCCGGACAGTTGAGAAGCTGGGCAGGTGTTACAAAAGGAATATCGGTTGTTCCGGTTGAATATGCAGGTCATGGATGTAGAATGCGTGAGAAATTTGATTGTGGAATATGTGATATTGCAAAAGAACTTGCAAAAGAAATTGCTGAAAAGGCAGGTGATCGAAAAATATTTATATATGGTCACAGTTTGGGTTCATTGATAGCTTATGAAACGGTAAAACTTCTTGAAATGATGAATGTTGAAATAAGTGGATTGATTGTTGCTGGCAGAGGTGCACCATTTGACAAGGATTTCAGCTGTTTCAGAAGTTGTATGGGCAGAGAAGCACTTTTAGACGAAATGCGACGTCTTGGTGGTATGGATGAAACTTTTCTTAATGATAAAGGTTTTATGGATTATTTTGCACCAATTATTCTTAATGATTATGCTATTCACGAACAGTATGAATTTGATAATTCCTGTGTATGTGCACCAATTTGTGCACATTGTGCAAGGAATGATGTTGATACTTCTCCAGAGCAGATGGCAAACTGGGCAGAGGTTACAAATAATTATTTTGAAGAAAAAACATTTGATGGTGGTCACTTTTTTGTACTTGAATTGGATGACTATTTTGATACACTGCTTAAAACGGTAAGAAAAATTGATAGTATAAACGGAGGTTTTAGCGATGAAAATGAGTAAAGAACAGTTAAAGGATATTATTGCAGAGGTGCTAGAAATTAAAGCGTCAGAAATTAATGATGATGATAATTTTGTAAATGATCTTGCAATGAATTCACTTCAGATGCTTGATTGTATTGCAGAGGTTGAGGATATTATGGATATTCGTATTCCTAAAACAGACATTCAGTCTTTAAATTGTGTAAATAGAATTGTTGAATATCTGGAGGCATTATAAAAGGTGAAAGAAAGAGTTGTTATAACCGGTCTCGGAATAGCTTCAATATGCGGATTTGGAAAAAAAGATTTCTGGAATGGAATTCTTTCAGGAAACTCTAATTTTACAAAACTTACAGATTCGTTTTACGGAGAAGATTTTTCCGGGATTTATGGAATGCTTGATGTAACTAAAAAGAACGAATGGGAAAGAAAATATTTAACTGAAGAAGAACTGAGACTCTCTCCATGCTGTAGAATTGCTCTTGCAGCTGCAAAGGAAGCGATATCAGATGCAGGGCTTGACATGAAAATAAATGATGTACCGTCAGAACGTATTGGTGTTTCTGTAGGGACAACACATGGAGATCTTGCAGTAATAGAAGATCTTATTGAAGAAAATCCCTCAGCTGATTTTTCATGTGTTCATAATAAAGTCAACCATTTTGAATTTGCGGCATCAATAGCAAGGTATGTCCGTGCATCGGGAGACGTTGTACTACACTCAGATGCGTGTGCCTCAGGTAACATTTCTGCTTCATATGCTTTTCAGCTGATAAGAAGTGGCAGACTTGACAGGGTGATTGTTGGTGGGGCAGATGTGTACTCCAGACTGACAGAGGGGGGATTTTCCTGCATACGTGCATTGACAAATGATAAGGTAAAGCCGTTTGATCGTGACAGAAACGGGATTATTTTAAGTGAAGGTGCAGCAATGCTGGTACTGGAAAACTATGAAACTGCAAAAAAACGTGGTGCACATATTTATTGTGAAATAATAGGACAAGGACAGAGCAACGACTCATATCATATGGCGGCAATGAATCCTGAAGGAAGTGGAGTTATTGAGGCTATGAGACGTTCTGTCAAAGATGCAGGAATTGACGAAAATGATATAGACTATGTTTGTCTTCACGGAACAGGGACTGTCGCAAATGATGCCTGTGAAATGAAGGTACTTTCGGAATTTCTGGGAGAAAATGTGAAGGATTTATATGCAAGTTCTGTAAAAGGATGTTTAGGACATGCTTTGGGAAGTGCGGCGGCACTTGAGCTTGCAGTATGTTCCCTCATCTTTGAAAACGGGATTATACCTCCTACGATAAATGTTGAAAATATAGATGAAAATTGCAAATTCAAACTTGCAACAGAACCTTTAAAAATTAATCCTTCGCTTATTATGAACAGTGCATATGCATTTGGCGGCAGCAATAGCTGTGTTATTCTAAAAAAAGAAGACGGAGAAATATAAGTATGAATATAGGTATGAGTAAGGCTTCATTTGTGAAGAATGAAGAATTTCCTCTCAAAGCAAAAACAAGTACAAATGCCATTGCACTTACATGTGCCATAAAAGGCATAATTGGTGAAGAGCATAAGTTTGATGAAATGTCACTTGGCATTGTTGCAGCTACTTCATATGGTCCTCTTGATACATATATGTCCAGTACAGAAAAGCTGTTTTCAAGAGGCATAAGGGGACTGCGTCCTCAAAAGGTTGTACATTCTGTATTGTGCGAACCGTCGTGTCAGGTTGGCATACAAAATCATGCAAAGGCATTCAATATGACTTTCTCAGGTGGTGTCACATCAGGATTTCAGGCAATGAAAGCAGCAGCTTTAGCACTGGAAGAAAAAATGGCAGAAAATATTCTGGTTATCGGTGGTGATGATACTCAGTTAGGAACTGTTTCAGGGGCAGTACTTTTGGGAGAAAAAGTATGTGATTTTCATCTTAAAGCTGCAAATGTAAGATTTGCTTATGATATTTCTCTGACAGACTGTATAAAAGAACAGGTTGTAAAAGAACTTTTGGATGAGGCAGGACTTTCTGAGGATATATATACGTTATCAGCTGATGAAAACGGTTTTGAAAGAAGCTTTGGTGGTTCAGATATTTTTTCAGCACTTGTAAATGCTCAAAAATTAATTCTGAGTGGAAAAGAGAATATTATGATTCTTGAAACAGATGAGTCAGGTGTAATTGGTGGAATAATTGTAGGAAAATAAGAAAGGAAAAGTGTGTGCCATGTTTATTGAAGTGAAAAATGCTGTAAAGTCATATGGTAAAGGAAGTGGTGCTGTATATGCACTTGACGGAGCCGGATTTTCAATGAAAAAAGGCGAGATTGGAGTGATTCTTGGAGCATCAGGTTCAGGTAAGAGTACACTTATGAACATGATCGGAGGAATTGACAAGCTTGATAAGGGGACGATTATTGTAGATGGTGAAGAAATAAGCGGATATAATAATAAACAGCTTGTTGAATACCGTCGTAAGAAGATTGGGTTTGTATTTCAGTTTTACAATCTTATTCCAAGTCTTACAGCCAGGGAAAATATTGAGACTACTAAGGATATAGCGGCAGAAGACAGTATAGAGGTTTTGGAAGTTATGGAAAAACTTGATATTAAGCCTTTTGCTGATCGTTATCCGAGTGAGCTTTCAGGAGGACAGCAGCAGCGTGTTGCGATAGCAAGAGCAATTGTAAAAAAGCCGGCTTTATTGCTTTGCGATGAGTTGACAGGTGCACTTGATTCTAGGTCTGCAAGAGAGGTTTTATCCTTTGTTGAAAAGATAAATAAGATTTATAATACTACTGTGCTTATAATTACACATAATGAACAGATAAAGCATATTGCCGATCGTGTGATATTGGTCAAGGACGGTAAGGTGATTTCTAATGAAAAAAATGAGAAAAAAGTAAGCGTTTCGGAATTG
>JAFQBO010000214.1 GCA_017416665.1 Oscillospiraceae bacterium | reverse complement strand
TGCCCACCAGAGCTGTGAACGCTGTCCGAAAACAACACCGATTTCCTGTGCGTTCTTTTCTCGATCTCTGTATGGTATATTGCCGTTTACAAATATTTCGCCCGATGTAGGTTCGAGAACGCCTGTCATCATTTTTATTGTTGTGGATTTTCCTGCACCGTTAGGCCCTAAATATCCCACTATTTCGCCCTGACTGACAGTCATTGATATGTCGTCAACGGCACGGACGGTTTTGTAGTTTCTTGAAAATAAATCCCTGATACTTCCTTTAAGCCCTTCACGTCTGTTTAATACTTTGAATTCTTTTGTAATGTTCTTTATCTGAATGATTTCTGACATATTTAACCTCCTTACTGCGATACAACTCGATAATAATAACAATAATAACATATCAGACAAATGCTGTCAACATTGTTTTTTTCTGAAAAGCTATGCTGACCCAGATGACGCTTTTGCCCGAATTTAAGAAAATGCTGTCGCCCGATTGCAAATCATTCTAAATAACGCCAAAATTACACATCTTTTGCTATTGATTAAATGGTTTTATCGTGCTAATATATGGGAGTAAAGATAATTTCTGCACACTCCTTGCAGGATATTATCTAAAAGAACAGGAGGTAGAACAATGATAAACAAGATAAAAGTATTAATTGGAGATGACAGTGTCGAATTCGGCATAAACTGTGCAAGTGCCCTTCGTGATATGGGTATGTACGCAATAACACGACCTAAAGACGGTGGCGCTATTTTTGAGACGATTAAAACGGAGACTCCTGATGTGGTTGTGCTGGATGCAATACTGCCACATATGGATGCTATTGAACTTATAAAAAAGGTTCAGAATCTTAATGGAAAAAAACCGGCTTTTATTGTGACATCGGCGTATGACAGTCCGTTTATTGAAAAACAGGTCATGCAGGGAGGTGCCGCATATTTTATGCTTAAACCGTTTGACATAGGTCTGCTCGGAGACAGAATCAATGCACTTGTACAGGGTACAAGTCAAGGCGGTGAAGAAAAAGCCGAAGACATGGAGATAATTGTAACTGAAGTTATTCATGAACTTGGTGTTCCGGCACATATTAAAGGCTATCATTATCTGCGTGAGGCTATTCTGGCATCACTCGAAAACAAGGAACTTCTTGAAAGTGTTACAAAAATGCTGTACCCGACAGTGGCAAAAAAATTTGATACGACTTCTTCAAGGGTTGAACGTGCTATACGTCATGCCATTGAAATTGCCTGGGACAGAGGAAATCTGGATACGCTTAATGCATTCTTTGGCTATACTGTGAACACCTGTAAGGGTAAACCGACAAACTCTGAATTTATTGCACTTATTACTGATAAGCTCAGACTTTCTCACAAGCCAGCTTTAAAAAGAGCCTGATACATACTTGTAATATTTCCCGTTTTGTGTTAATATAGTATATAGCAGATTAATCTGTAAACTTAATCAAACTGCTTTGCAGTGGAACGGAGAGTATTATGAGTTTTAAGAAAACGGATATTTACAGTCTTGATTTTAACCCTTATAAGTATATCGCAAAAGACTGGTTTCTTGTGACAAGCGGAAACGCATCGGATTACAATACTATGACTGCTTCTTGGGGACAGACAGGCTTTATCTGGAGAATGCCTGTATTTACAACTGTCATCAGAACTAACAGAAAAACTTTTGAGTACGCTGAAAAAAATGAATACTTTACAATTTCATTTTTCAGTGAGGACTACAGAGATGCTCTTAATTTCTGTGGTACTCATTCAGGCAGAGACTGTGATAAAGCAAAGGAAACAGGTCTGATAGTATGCGAACTCGATGGTAATGTCGCTTTTGAACAAGCGGATATGGTTTTTGTGTGTCGTAAGGTTTATACTCAGGATATGACTGAGGATTGTTTTGTTGATAAAGCTCCTCTTGAATTTTATAAAAATGACCCTTACCACAAATCATTTACAGGTGAGATTGTAAGTGTTTATGTAAAGGATTAAAGACAACATAATATTATTTATATTGAAAAGTCGGGCGAATGTCCGGCTTTTTCTTTGTTTTATGGTAAAAACGCCCATAAACCGCCAATAAAATCTCAAAAAACTGCAAAAATCTCCAAATCTCCCAAAAGGTGTTGACAAAAGGAAATAGTCGTGATATAATAATAAAGCTTTCTGATGAGGGCGAGCTAAAATGAAGGAAATGGAACGAATAAACGTACTTCGGGAGAAGAAAGAATTTGAAAGTTTTCTGAAAAAAGAGCTTGACAAACGAAAGAAAGTATGATATAATATTAAAGTTACTGTTAAACTAAAACTTAAGAGTAACACACATCGAAAAGAAGAAATCAAAAAAATTTCAAAAAGTACTTGACAACTTCAAAAAGATGTGATATAATATTAAAGTTGCTGAAAAGCGACAAAAGATATTCAAAAAAAGTTTTTCAAAAACTTCAAAAAAAGTACTTGACAAACTGATTTGAATATGATATAATATAAAAGTTGCTGACAACGAAAACTTGGAAGTAACGAAAATGGTATCTTGAAAATTGAACAATGCTATTAATACAAAACCCTTGTAAATTTCAAACAGAGTAAAATCTGGATTGAGTTTTAAACAAGAACGAGGTAATTGCGAGCAATCGTAATGAATCGGGATTTAAAGATATTTAGAGTCGAAAGACATAGATATACAAACT
>JAFQBO010000002.1 GCA_017416665.1 Oscillospiraceae bacterium | reverse complement strand
CAGTGTATGGAGCAAAAACACTCTACAATAAAACAATTCCAAGACAGGATCAACTCAGAGTTGACCTTGATGAAATGGCTGATGCAGGTCAGTGGGAAGAGTATATGAAAATCATTACTCCGAATAAGGAATGGCTTATGCAGCGTGCCATGGATCATGTTACAATCAAATCAAGAGATAATCTTACACTCCATGCAGATTATGTCAAAGCAGACGGAGATTCAGATACAATCGTTATTGCATCACATGGTTACACTGGATGCGGACTTAAAGACTGTGCTTCAATTTCTACTTATTTTCTGAAAAACGGAACAGACTGTCTTATCGTTGACAATCGTGCTCACGGAAAAAGTGAAGGACAGTATGTTGGCTTTGGTATTCTTGACAGATATGATCTGCTTGAATGGATTAAGTATGTGAATAAGCGTTTTGATGGTAAAAAGAAAATTATCCTTTACGGCGTGTCAATGGGCGGTGCAACTGTTCTTATGACAACAGGTTTAAAGGAAATTCCTGATAATGTAAAGGCAGTTGTTGCTGACTGTGCATTTACATCACCTTATGATGTTTTTGCACATGTTTTAAAGAAGGATTACCATATGGCAGAGTTCCCGGTAATGAACATAAACAATGTTATGTGCCGTAAAAATGCAGGCTACGGATTTAAAGATTACTCAACACTTACAGCCGTTAAGGAAACCAATATTCCTATACTTTTTATTCATGGCGAAAAGGACGACTTCGTTCCGACATGGATGAGTGAAAAGAATTACGAGGTATGTAATTCTCCTAAGGAACTTCTTATCGTTCCGAATGCGGCACACGCAGCAAGTTATTATGAAAATACTCAGCAATACGAGGAAAAGGTTTCGGCTTTTGTTGACAAATATGTAAAATGATACAGGGAGCATGAAAATGAAAGAATTTATTATTAACGGAGCACCGACAAAGTGCTATCCGCTGACAGCGGCTCAGAGACTTCATTACTACACAATCAAATACTGTCCGTTCCATCAGGTACTCTGCATAGGTACAGGACTTTATTTCAAGCATGATTTGAATTTTGATGTTCTGAAGGAATGTATCTATGAAGCATACAGACGTATGGATTCAATGAGACTCAGATTTATTCACGACCCTGAGGAAGATGCTGTCTATCAGTATGTCGTTCCTTTTGAAGAAAGAGAAATACCGCTTATAGATTTCTCAAACGACAGCGAGGAACACGCTCACAATACTCTCAGAAAGTGGACGGCAGAACCGTTTGAAAGATACAATTCACCAATGAACAAAATCATGATGATTAAGCTTCCGAACGGCTATAACGGTACATATCTCAAGGTTGACCATATGACAATGGACTCAAGCTCGATTATTGCGTTCAGCCGTGATATTATTGAGCTTTACTGTGCAAGAATGTATGATTTCCCGATGCCTAAGGATATGCAGTCATACTTAAAGGCAGTTGAAAAGGATCTCGAATACGAGAACAATTCTGTTGCAAGACAGAAGGATACAGAGTTCTGGAAAGCAGAAATCGAATGTGAAAACGAACCTATGTATACCGACTTTACAGGTATGGGAAGACTTCTTACACAGAGACGTGAAAGCGGGAATCCGGATTTGAGAAGTGCGGTTATTACATCGACTACTCTTGATGCGTCAATTTCTGTTTACCATCTTGAAGATGATGCATCTGCAAAGCTTATGAAATTCTGTACAGAAAACAGAGTTCCTATGGCAAATCTGCTCCTTATGGGACTTCGTACAGTTCTTTCAAAGTTTAACAATGATGAAAAGGACGTTTCAATAAAGAGTTGTATCGCAAGACGTGGTACACTCCTCGAAAAGCGTTCAGGCGGTACAAGAATTCATTTCTTCCCGCTCCGTACCATCGTTGAGCCGGAATGTACTTTCCTTGAGGCTCTCCAGATTATCCAGCAGGAACAGAACAAGCTGTTCAGACACGCCAACTACGACCCGATCGAACTTACAATGAAACGTTCAATGTACAGAAAGTTTGCTCCGGGTGCAAGCTACGAAAGCATCAACTTTACATACCAGCCTCTTACAATGAAGGATTCATCACCTGATACTCCTGACATTGAATACAAGAGCTTCTGGTACTCAAACGGTGTTGCGGCATCACCGCTTTATCTTACTGTTATGCACCGTCCAGAGGACAACGGTCTTAACTTCAATTTTGAATACAAGAAAGACGTTGTAAACGAACACGAAATGGAATACCTCTATTACTACCTCTGCCGTGTACTTTTCAGAGGAATTGAAGATCCGAACCGTACAGTCGGTGAAATACTTGAAATGATTTAAGGAGAATTACTATGCTTGAAACTTTAAAGGAAATTATCTGCAATTACGTTGACGTTGATGCTGACAGCATTACTGAAGACTCAAGATTTATTGAAGATCTCGGTATGAATTCATATGACTTCATGTGCCTTATCGGTGAGCTTGAGGGTTCAATGGATATTCAGGTTGATGAGCAGGAGGTTGTAAAGCTCTCAACTGTCGGCGATGCCATCAAGTATATCGAAACACTTAAAAAATAAGGAGCTTTCTATGGACAAGAATAATGTAAAAACTCTGCTTGACCTTATTACACAGTCAGCTGCGGAATTCGGCGACAAGACTTTTGTTAAGGAAAAAGCCGGTAAGGAAGTTTCTGAAAAGTCTTTCAACAGCTTTTACAATGACAGTATGCGTGTGGCTGAATTTTTAAAGGAAGCAACAAATGGTGAAAAGGTTCATGCCGCTGTAATCGGTCTCACAAGCTATAACTATCTTGTAAGCTATTTCGGTACTGTTTCAGGCGGAAACGTTGCAGTACCTCTTGATGCACAGCTTTCATGTGAAGATATTGCTGACCATATCAACAGAGCTGATGTTACCGTGTTTTTCTATGATGCAAGATACGCTCCGATGATTCCTGCCATCAAAAAGCTTTCACCACAGGTAAAGACCTATGTTGCTATGCAGGACAATGAAGATGCGGACAACAACCTTTCAGAAATCCTTGCAAAGTATGAACCTAAGACACAGACTCCTGTTGAGGCAGATTCACTTGCTGCCATTGTTTACACATCGGGTACTACGGGTCTGAGCAAGGGTGTTATGCTCACTCACGGAAATCTGATCGACAATGCAATGTGTCAGGACAATGAAAGCTCTACAGAAGATGTACTTCTTACCGTTCTGCCGGTGCATCATGTGTATTGCTTTACATGTGATATTCTCTGTTCAATCAGATATGGTGCGACACTTTGTGTAAACGACTCCCTTATGCGTATCGCACAGAATTTACAGCTTTTCAAACCTACACTTATGCTCCTTGTACCGATGATTGCACAGACTATCTGCAAACAGATTAATGCGGCGGCAAAGGCTAAAAAACTTCCTGCGGCGGCTGTGGCACAGGCTTTCTTCGGCGGAAGATTAAAGGGTATTTTCAGTGGTGGTGCTTATCTTGCACCTGAGGTTGTGGCAGAATACAAGAGCTTTGGTATTCCGATTAGTCAGGGTTACGGCATGACTGAGTGTTCACCAAGAATTTCAACAGCTACTCTTGATGTTGAAAATATCGGTGACGTAGGTATGATTGTAAACGGCTGCACTGTAAAGATAGTAGACGGCGAAATTACAGTAAAGAGTCCGTCTGTAATGCAGGGCTACTACAAAAATCCTGAGGCTACCGCAGAAGCTCTTACAGAAGATGGCTGGCTCAGAACAGGTGATTTGGGCTATGTTGACGACGAAAACAGAGTGTTTATTACAGGCAGAAAGAAAAATCTTATTATTTTAAGTAACGGCGAAAACGTATCTCCGGAAGAACTCGAAAACAAGTTTGCGGTTGTTGAACTTGTTGCAGAAATTATGGTTTATGGTGAAGATGGCTTCGTTACAGCTGAAATATTCCCGAATGCCGATCTTACAAAGGATATGACAAGAGAAGATGTTGTTGCGGCTCTTAACGAAGAAATCAAAAAGGTAAATGATACACTTTCATCTTCAAAGACTATACGCCGTTTAAGACTCAGAGAAACAGAGTTTGACAAGACACCTTCAAAGAAGATTAAGAGAACAATGCAGACTTCAAAGGGTGAACTTGTCTGAGAAGTTGCACCAACAGGCTATAGTACATATCTTTTTGGCAAATTTTAATAATAACTGCGTCAGGATTTTTTGTCTTACACAAGTAAAACTGCAAAATCCTTCCTTGTTCTGATTAAAATTATGCTCAAAAATCTATGCACAAATCCTATTGATACAACTTCTAAATAAAATTATAAATTATAAAAGGAATGAAAAACGATGACATACGAGGAAATTTTTGAAAAGTCAAAGGAAATTATAATGCAGGCTGATGTAAGCGGTTTTGACAACCATCTTGCAATTCAGGTTGATATTACAGGTGAGGGCGAGGGTGCTTTCTACATAGAACTCAAGGACAAGGAACTTCACATTGAACCATATGAATATTACGATCATGACTGTAAGTTCATCATTTCAGCAAAGAATTTCTTAAAGCTTATTGATGGTTCACTTAATCCTGTTGCCGCTTTTACAGTTGGTAAACTCAAGGTTGAGGGAAGTATCGAAAAGGCTCTTGAATTCCAGAAGATTGCCGAAGCTGTAAAGCCTGACAAGAAGGCTGAAAAAAAGGCAAAAAAGGCTGAAAAGACAGCATCAAAGAAAACATCTAAAAAGTCAGCTCTCGCAAGCTGATAAATAAAAGGGTTCGGAAAACTCCGGACTCTTTTTTTGTGAAAAAAATCAATGGAAAGTTAAAAATATATATGATATAATATGAGAACAGGTTCTTAGTTGATTGTAAAAAAGGGAGGAACATATTTGAAGATAAGAACAGATTATGATGCTGAATCATATGAACTTTCGGAACAACAGAAAATGATTTTCAAAGAAATCAGTAAAAACGGAGATTTATGTGAAATAAATAAGAACTATATCCAAAAAAATAATATTACTGAAATCATAATTCCTGATTCTGTAAAGAGTATTGGTCGTTATACTTTTACAGGATGTTCAAGCCTTACATCAATAGCAATAGCAGATTCGGTAACATGTATTGGTTATCATGCTTTTGCAGGTTGTTCAGGTCTTACATCAATAGTAATACCGGATTCGGTAACGTATATCGATTGTTGTGCTTTTGCAGGTTGTTCAGGTCTTACATCAATAGTAATACCGGATTCGGTAACGTATATCGATTGTTGTGCTTTTGCAGGTTGTTCAGGTCTTACAT
>JAFQBO010000213.1 GCA_017416665.1 Oscillospiraceae bacterium | reverse complement strand
TATACATCGTATGCAGGCTATAAATGAATTACTTCAGCAAACTGTCAGCGAAAAGGTCGAATTTGTTGAAACAGTGGCTATTATGACTCAGATTATTGCATAATAGGAAGTGTTTTGAATGAAAAAATTCTCGTTTTCTTTACAGAAAATGTATGACTATAAAAAACAGATTCTTGAGGCGGAAAAAAATTCTCTGATGGCTCTCAGACGTGAAAAAAATGGCTACGAAAAGCGTATTGAGGATTTGGATTTGCTTAATGATCAAATCCGTGAAAAATCCAAAGAAGAAGTCGCAAGGGGCACAACCGCTTCAAAGCTTATGTTTTACAGTATGCAGATGGACGGTATCAAGCGTGAACAGACTCAGCTGAGATACCAGATAAATCTTATGGATATGAAAATTGAAAAGCAAAGGAGAAAGGTCGTAGCACTTTCTCAGGATGTTTCAGGGCTGGAAAAGCTCAGAGACTCACAAAGAGAAGAATATAACCATATGGCAGCCAAGGAAAATGAAGCGGCTATTGAAGAGTTTCTCTCATTTAAGCTGACTGCTGAATGATTATAGATATTGATTACATTGAAAGGTGGTGAAAAAAATGGAATTCGGACAGATTACTCAGGGATTGAGAGCTGATGTGCTGGCACAGGCGTCATCACAGGGAATCAATGTTTCTCAGCTTATGCAGTCAGGAGTGTCTTTTGCAGACATAATGCTTATGATTGTACAAAATCAGCAGGGTCTTATTGATGCTTCGGGGATTGAAAACAATGCTGCAATGCCACAGATGGCTGATATGCAGAATTCATCTGAAAATCCGCAGGAACTTATGCAGAATCTTATGGATTTATCAGGTAAGCCAATGCAGTCACTCAATATTCAGCAGGTTGTTAATCTGTTACAGGAAAATACAGAATCTGTTAATAACCAGTTTTCACAGAATGGTCTGAACATTCAGAATGCAGAAGAACTTCCGCAGGAAGAAAATTTACAGACACCTGTAATTGAAAATCAGAAAACAGAAACTGTACAGAAGCCGATTGCAGAGACACCAAAGGCTGAAAATGTACATACTCCGATTGCAGAAATGCCAAAGGCTGAAAATGTGCAGAAGCCGATTGTAGAAATGCCAAAGGCTGAAATGCAGAATCCGATTGCAGAAATGCCAAAGGCTGAAAATGTACATACTCCGATTGCAGAAATGCCAAAGGCTGAAAATGTACAGATTTCGGTTGAGGAAATGCCAAAGTCTGAAAATGTACAGAAGCCGATTGCAGAAATGCCAAAGGCTGAAAATGTACAGATTTCGGTTGAGGAAATGCCAAAGGCTGAAAATGTACAGAAGCCGATTGCAGAAATGCCAAAAACTGAAAATGTACAGAATCCGATTGCAGAAATGCCAAAGGCTGAAAACGTACAGATTCCGGTTGAGGAAATGCCAAAGACTGAAAATGAACAGATTCCGGTTGAGGAAATGCCAAAGACTGAAAATGTACAGACACTGGTTGCAGAAATGCCAAAGGCTGAAAATGTACAGAAGCCGTCATCGGAAATACTCCACATTGAAAATTCAATGGAAGCTTCAAATGAACTTTACATTGATAATATTTCAAATAAAATACCTGTTTCAGCTCCTGAAAACACAGGCAGAAACAATGAAACTTCAGGTTTCTGGCAGCTTAACACCAATCAGAATGTAAATATATCTGAATATTATGCTCAGATGCAGAACCTTTCTGATTTGAATACGGTTGATACACAGGCTCAGGACAACATCCGTAACTTAATGGGATTTATTTCTCCTGAAATAATGAAGGTGGCTGAAAAAACTCCTTCGTCTGATGGAAACAGCTTTGTTATGGATTTACTTTCAGAACTTTCTTCCGAAAAGGAAGTAAAGGACAGTTTTGATTTTTCTGAAAGCATGTTGAAGGTTGACCCGACACAGCTTGCGGGATTGCTTGAATTCGTCGGTACAGGTAACAGTATTCCGAATGTTTCCGATATTTCGGCAAATGAAATTTTCAAGGGCATTGAAAATGTTTCAGATACTGCAAAGTCAAATGGTAAAATTACATTTAATCCGCATGAAATGATTAAAAGCGGTGAAATGGAAATTGTAAGTTACGTTTCTGCTGAAAAAAATGCAGAAAATGCACAGTCGGAACTTTTCAGACATAATCAGCAGACAGCAGAAAAATCAATCGACCTTGCACGTACAATGAAAAGTGTAAAGGAAAATGTTGTTTCTGAAATTTCAGATGAAACTGAAACTTCAAATCCTGTTTCAGCATCTATGACAGGCGTTAATCCGGACGATTTTGCACATAAGGTTGACATAAGCTTTGAAAGAGCATTTGCAGAACTTGAAATGAACAAGGCAAAATACGGTACTCCTGATCAGCAGCTTTCAAAGGGAATTTACGAAAACCTTGAAAAGGGAAAAAGTGAATTTACTGTAAGACTCAGACCTGAAGGTTTGGGAGAAATTCTTGTAAAGCTTGTTTCAGAAGAAGGCGGTAAGGCTGTTCTTTCAATGATTGCTTCAAGTGAAAAGACAGCGGAACTCTTAAACCGTGATCTGGTTGCTCTTCAGAACACACTCAATCAGCATAATGTTGAAATTGAAAACAATACTGTTAAAACAACGGAAACAGTTATGCATGCACAGTCAGCGTTCGATCAGTATGATGAAAGACGTCAGGATGAGGCAAATCAGCAGAACCATTTCAGACAGCTTAAAAACAAAATCCGAAATGTCTCGGACAAAAATGTCTCGTTTGATTCGGAAACTGAACCTATAAAATCAGTTTCAGATGATTCAGCACTCAATATTACTATTTAAAAAGGAGGTATAGTCATGCCGGTAGCACCAACAGCGTCAGACAGAAATTATCTTGACATTTTAAACGGTACAGCCTCAACAGGTAAAACCTATGATGCCGTATTCGGTGACAACAACAGTGATCTCTCTGTAAACGATTTTTTCAATATGATGATAAATCAGCTTACAAATCAGGACTTCACAAATCCTGTTGATGATACTCAGTATCTTGCACAGATGGCTCAGTTTGCTACAATGCAGGAAATGATGGATCTTTGTCAGTACTCAAAGCAGAACTATGTTATTGACATGCTCGGTCGTGAGGTTACAGTGTCTAAAAATGAAATCGGCGGTGATGTTACAACTGTTACAGGTAAGGTTGAAAAAATCACTATCGAAGATGATGAGTACAAAATTTATGTAAATGGTGTTCCTTATGATTATAATAAGGTAACTGTTATCAATAATACTACATCGGCAGATAACACACAGCCTGAACCACCAAAAGCTGAAGAGCTTTAATCACTTAAACAACTAATCTAACAGAAGGGAGTCTGTCAGTATGAACGATATTGATATTAAACGAATATCGACCCCTATAACCACGGGCATTCCTCACAGGTCTCCTCAGGATGTTGCCGAATCTACAGCCTGCAGAAGTTTTAAGGACGTTCTTCAGGAACAGATAGATAATACAACAGGGGTAAATTTTTCAAGACATGCGATGAATCGTGTGATGGAACGTGATATTGATTTGTCACAATCCAATCTTGAACGACTTAATGAAGCTATAAGGCTCGCAGATGAAAAAGGACTCAATGATACTCTTGTCCTTCTCGATGAAGCGGCTTTCATAGTCAGTGTTAAAAATAACACTGTTATAACAACTGTCAACAAGGATGAAATGACAGGAAACGTATTCACAAACATAGACGGAACTGTAGTTATTTAAAAGCCGGACCTTTTACGGAAGCTTTCGGTATACCCGAACGACAGACGGTATGCCACACAGTTCCTCGGAAATTTCAGGAGGATTTAATTATGGTAAGATCTTTATATTCAGGCGTTGCAGGTATGATGACACATCAGGACAGAATGGACGTTATCGGTAACAATATCTCAAACGTTAGTACATACGGTTACAAGGCATCAAGAGCTACATTCAGAGATGTTTACTATCAGACAAACACAGGTGCATCAGCTGCCACACCTACAACAGGTGGTGTAAACCCAACAGAAATCGGTTACGGTGCAAAGCTCGGAAGTGTTGACGTTAATCACTCACAGTCAGTTATGTCAACAACAGGCTACACACTTGACGTTGCTATCGCAGGTGAAGGTTATCTTCAGGTTATGGATGGTGACGGTAACATCTTCTACACAAAGGCAGGTATGCTCGATATCGACGCTGATGGTAACGTAGTTGACGTAAACGGTAACTTTGTACTCGGTGTTTCAGGTAATCCGCAGGGTCAGGCTGCAGGCTCAGACAAAATCAAGGTAAGCCTTCCTTACGAAAATGCCGCTGTTGCTTCTGCAACTGATACAATCAACAGTATTGCTTACACAATCAATGCTTCAAACCAGACAGAAAACGGTAATGTAAACATTGTTTTTGCCGCAAGCACAAAGCTTCCAATCGGTCAGAAGGCAATGGCTGAAATTACAAGCTCATCAATCGTTGTTACTCTCAATTCACAGGAAACATTTTCAAATCTTGCTGAACTTAATGCAGAAATGAACAACGCTATCAAGTCAGCTAACGAGGGTCTTGAACATCCGGGCGGTATTTTCACAATCAACATGAACAATCCTTCAGCTTTTGCTGAACCACTCACAGGTGCTGAACTTGTAAACGCTGACTTCGGTGTTAATTCAGGTACAGTTGAAATTTCAGAAAACCTTGCTGAATTCTTCTCAGTACAGTCTGTAGGCGATGACTTCAGCGGTATGGCAACTAACCAGCCTATGGGATTTTCACTTACAGCAAATAATACACTCACAATTCAGGTTGGCGACTATATTGCAACCCTTACAGAAGAACAGCTTGCAAATGCAGGTACTGTTGTTATGAAGAAGGGTGGTACAGACTCAACTGACTCATTCGTTATCAGCTATCCTAACCTCAACACAATCAATGCATACGATGTTGCAAGCTTAACAGGATCTGTAAACATGACTCCTAGTGAACCTTCATCACATTTAGGTCTCGGTCAGGGTAACTTCATCCTTAGCGGTGGTACAGAAGGCGGCGAACAGACAGTTGCTGACCTTACAGGTATTTCAATCAACGACAAGGGTATCATCACAGCAACACACGCAACATTCGGTCTCCTTGAAATCGGTCGTATTGACCTCGCTACATTCGCAAACCCTGCAGGTCTTTCACAGGCAGGTAATACATATTTCGCAGTATCACTCAACTCAGGTGAACCACAGGTATGTATCGCAGGTACAGAAGGTACAGGTGAAATCCTTGGCGGTACTCTTGAAACTTCAAATACTGACCTTTCTCAGGAAATGGCAGACATGATTACAACACAGAGAGGCTTCCAGGCTTGTTCAAGACTTATCACAGTTTCAGATACAATGCTTGAAGAACTTATCAACCTCAAGAGATAAATTTGATTTAATCAGGCATGCCGTACAGAGTCTGTGCGGCATTGTCTGAATTAAAATTTAGCTTTGCAAAGGATAAAATATGATAATTTTAACAAAGCTCAATGATCAGGAATTTGCTCTGAATCATCGTCTTATTGAGACAATTCAGGAAAATCCTGATACAACAATAAAGCTTTCAAACGGTAATACATATATCGTAAAGGAACCGCTTGAATATGTTTTAAGGGAAATAAAAAATTTTGAAAAGGGCGTTCGTGCCTGATTAAAAAGCCATATTAGAAAGGGACGTATATTATGGATTTAATGTCACTGCTGGGGTACATCTTTGGTATTGGTTTCGTACTCCTGTCAATTATGCTCAATGCAGATTTCTCTATTACACCCGGAAATCTTATACAGTTTTATGATTTGCCTTCAATTATGATCGTTATCGGTGGTACTATCGCCGCTACAATGATTTCATTCCCGGCAAAGAGTCTTGCAAAAATTCCAAAGCATATGAAAATTGTACTTCTTCCTAAAAAGTATAATCCGCAGAGCTATATCGAGCAGATTGTATTTTTTGCCAAGGAAGCAAGAATCAACGGTCTTCTGGCACTTGAAGACAAGCTGAATCAGGTTGAGGACAAGTTCCTTAAGAACTCACTTCTGCTTGTTGTTGACTCGGTTGAACCGGAAAAGGTTAAGGCACTTTTAAATAATGAGCTTGACTACATGGATGACAGACATAATCAGGATCAGGCTTTCTACCTTCAGATGGCAGAATATGCTCCTGCGTTTGGTATGATTGGTACTCTTATCGGTCTTATCAATCTTCTTGCAAACCTTTCAGACCAGGCGGCTCTTGCTGCAAGTATGGCAGTTGCTCTTATTACAACATTCTACGGTACTATTCTCGCAAACCTCTTTTTTAAGCCTATCGCAAGAAAGCTTAAGGAAAGACATAATGAAGAATATCTCTGTAAAATGATTATTGCAGAGGGTGTTCAGGCAATTCAGGACGGTGACAATCCGAACTTTATTCAGGAAAAGCTTACTCGTTTACTGCCTGTATCTTCACTTAAGGGTGAACTTAAAGACAGCACAAAAAAATAAGAAATAGGGAGTGAACTGATTTGGCTAAAAAAAAGCAGGATGAGGGCGGCGGCGGAAGCTGGATGGATACTTATGGTGATATGGTAACACTGCTTCTGACATTCTTTGTAATGCTTTACTCTATGGCATCGGTTGCTGAGGATAAATGGTCTGAACTGGTAAAGGCGTTTAATAACCGATTTGGCTCGCAGCAAGTGGATCAGATCGTCATTACACCTGATATGATAAATTCAGGTGAAGACCCACTTGACAATACAAACTCAGGTCTTAATCTCGGCGAAACTCCTGGTGAACTTGTCAGCACGGAAATGGACGATCTCTATATCGCTATTCAGCAGTTTATCCAGGAAAACAATATGCAGGATAGTATTTCTGTAAAGCAGGGTGAAGCATCAGATACAAAGGCTAATGTTAATCCGGACGAAAGTGCTACTGAAAATATAGCAATTGGTAACGGTAAAACGGATAAAAATATTTATATTCAGTTTTCAAACGACGTTCTATTTAATCCTGATGAGGCATCATTAAAGGAAGGCAGTGATGAAATTATCAACTTCCTCGGAGAATGTCTTGTTGAAGTAGATGATGATATTGCTATGATCATCATTAAGGGACATACTGCCGATGCGCCGGGTTCAATCGTTGACGAAAGACTTCTTTCATCAGAACGTGCGGGTACTATTTCAAACCATCTTGAAAGAACCCACAAGATCGCATCAACAAAGCTGTATCCTATCGGTCTCGGAAACGACTATCCGATTGCTCCGAATGATACGGAAGAGGGCATGAGTCAGAACCGTCGTGTT
>JAFQBO010000212.1 GCA_017416665.1 Oscillospiraceae bacterium | reverse complement strand
GAACAGGTTATGAACGCAATAAACCAGTCAGAAGAATGTCTGAAGGCAACATTGTCGGGTGATGAGGAAACAGTAGCAAGGATAGTTGAACAGACTCATCAGGAGAATACTTCTATTATAAAATACAATGATGAAAATGCATTGGCTTGTGTGGTGACGCTTGCTTTCTATACTGCCAGAAATCAGTATGAAATCATGAGAGAGTTACCGACAGGAAAAGGCTACGCCGATATTGCATTTCTTCCAAGACCAAATGAAAGTGTTCCTGCTATTGTAGTAGAGCTTAAAAAAGAGCAGGATGCTTCAATTGCACTTGAGCAAATTAAAAACAGACAGTATGCTGAAAAGCTTCTCGATTATAGCGGTGAAATAATCCTTGTTGGAATCAACTACACAACTGATCCTGATACTGACTATAAAAAGCATACTTGTAAAATCGAACGAATTGTAAAGTAATATAAATGGTTGGAGGTGGAGCAAATGGGACTTTATTTAAATCAGAATAATATTATGTTTCAGGAAGCGGTAAATTCAGAAATATATATAGATAAAACCTTGCTGATTAAAGAACTGAATAAAATTGTTTGTACAAGCGATAAATATGTCTGTATCAGTCGTCCCAGAAGATTTGGGAAATCAATAGCTGCAAATATGATTACCGCATATTACAGCAAGGGGTGTGATTCAAAGGAACTTTTTGCACCATATAAAATATCTCAGACTGAAACTTTTGAAAAGCATCTAAACAAGTATAATGTTATAAGCTTTGATATGCAGAAATTTCTTGTAAATACCAAAAGCGTTGAGGAAATGCTTGAGGAAATGGAAGAAGAAATTCTTGATGAGCTTCTCATGGAATATCCGGAACTGGAAAAATATAAAAGACTTAATATTTCAAAGGCAGTTGGTAAGATTTTTGCGTCAACAGGTGTTCCTTTTGTATTTATCATAGATGAATGGGATTGCGTGTTAAGATATTACAGCTCTGAAAGCGAACAGAAGAAGTATCTTGACTATTTGTATGCTCTGTTTAAAGATCAGCCCTATGTTGCACTTGCATATATGACAGGTATTCTGCCTATAAAAAAATACGGTGTACACTCAGCTCTTAATATGTTTAATGAATATTCTATGGAAGGTGCGTATCCGTTTTCTGAATTTACAGGATTTACTGAACAGGAAACAGAAGCACTTTGTCTTGAATACAATATTGATTTGAATGAAGCTAAAAAGTGGTATAACGGATATAATGTTGATGATATAGCAATATACAATCCTCGTTCTGTAACAGAAGCGTGTCGCAGAAAGAGATTTACAAATTACTGGTCAAAAACAGAAACATACAATGCCCTTAAAACACCTATAAGTCTTAATTTTGATGGTCTTAAAGAGAAAGTCAAAAAAATGATAGCCGGAGATAAAATAGGAGTTAATACAGCTAAATTCCAGAATGATATGACAAGTATGAAGTCGGCAGATGACATTCTTACACTTCTTATTCATCTTGGTTATTTAACCTATGATTTCAATACCAAAAGTTGTCACATACCAAATATGGAGGTACAGCAGGAATTTATAAACTGTATTGAAGATGGTGGCTGGGAACAGGTTATGAACGCAATAAACCAGTCAGAAGAATGTCTGAAAGCAACATTATCGGGTGATGAGGAAACTGTTGCCAGAATAGTTGAACAGACACATCAGGAGAATACTTCTATTATCAAGTATAACGATGAAAATGCTTTAGCTTGTGTAGTTACACTTGCTTTTTACACTGCAAGAAATCAGTATGAAATAATAAGAGAACTTCCGACAGGCAAGGGATACGCTGATATAGCCTTTTTGCCAAGACCAAACGAAAGCGTTCCTGCAATAGTGGTCGAACTGAAAAGGGAGCAGGATACTTCAATTGCACTTGAGCAAATTAAAAACAGACAGTATGCTGAAAAGCTTCTTGATTACAGTGGTGAGATAATCCTTGTTGGTATAAATTATACAACTGATCCTGATACAGATTATAAAAAGCATACCTGTAAAATTGAAAGAATTGTGAAGTAAGTTAAAGTTATATGTATAAAAATTTATGCGTAGCAGGCAAAAAACACCTCAACCCACGCAGATACGCATCTGGGAATTATCAAAGAGATAATTTCTTACAAGTCATATATCTATTCAAATCTCGAAACTACGTCGTTTCGATATATATATATAATGGAGTGACAATTTTTGTTACTCCAAATCTGTATTGTTTTATGGTAACGTACCCGTCTTTTTGTCTGACTTTTTAAGAATGATTTGATAAATACACTGAAAAGACTTTACAAAAATGTGTAAACCTTTATTACAGCACACAATTAACGGCAATGTCCCGAAAAAAGTACACTCCTTACAGTATGATATAACTGTAAGGAGCTGATTTTTATGAATGATAAAAACATAAGAAACATATTAATTGCATATCTGCAGGCGGTACATGACAGGGTGCGTATTTATCAGGAAAAAAGCATAGGTTCATCGGTATGTGATGTTATGGCTGTAACCGATTGTCTGACAGGGTATGAAATCAAAAGTGACTGCGATAATTATGCAAGACTTCAGAAGCAGGTTGGGGCGTATACTGCATTTTTCGATAAAAACTATATTGTTGTAAGTGAACGGCATTTAAAAACTGTTTACAGCAAGGTACCTGTCAGCTGGGGAATTATTGCGGTTATGGAGAATGACATCAGAGTTGACAGAGAAGCCGAATTCAACGAACATGTTTCACGTCGTTCACAGCTTTCGATACTCTGGAAACTTGAGCTTAAAAACCTTCTTGTGAAAAATGAAATGCCGATGTTTGCTCAGCGTGAAAAGGGGTATATTGCATCGAGAATTGCAGAAACTGTTTCTCCTGAAACACTTGGCATACAGATTGCACAGGAGCTTATGGAAAGGGATTATTCTGTATTTGATGCAGAGGATTATACAATTCATTCAGACAGTCCGTATATTGAAAATCGCAGAGGTCTGCCGCAGCTTGATATTATAGATACTCTTTCAGAAGAAAATCTGTCGGAATTTACCCTTGACAAATGGATCCGGCTTTATCAGAAAGCCAGGGAAATTCAGAATGAAAAGGAGAAAAGATTCAGACAGAAAACAGAAAGAAATGTTATAAATAAAATTTGTTGCTTGCCACACAAAATGCAAAAAAATGACAAACAAAATACAAAAAGACCGTTTAAAAAGTCTTAAAAACTTTTCAAACGGTCTTTAATTTTGCATTTATATATAACG
>JAFQBO010000211.1 GCA_017416665.1 Oscillospiraceae bacterium | reverse complement strand
TCCCCTTACTTTGGTCGTAATTAAGTTTGCCTGCCGATTTAATCGGCACGAAAATTAAATTTGAGGTTTTTCTACAGTCTGAAGCAGTTCTGTGAAAGAACTGCTTTGAATTTTATTAATTTGTTATCTGAGCAAGACTTTTCGCAATCGCCGCCGCATCACGGACAGTTACTTCGCCGTCTTTGTTGAAGTCGGCTGAGTCTGAAAGCTTGTCATTTCTGCCCTGTGCGATAGTAAGTGCAATGAATGAGCAGTCACGGACAGTTAATTCGTTATCACCATCGGCATCACCGAGTGTTTTTGGCTGTTCTGTTGGCTGTGGTGCTGTGATTGTAGTTATTGTAGTGGTGGTAGTTGTTAATTCGGATGATGAGGTTGTTGTTGGTTGAGTTGTGACTGTTGTAGTTTCGGCTGGTTCTGTGGTTAATTCTGTTGTAACGGTTGTTGAAACTGTTGTGGTCGTTGTTTCTGTTGGTATTGTTTCGGCAGGGGGTGTTGAAGCTGGGAGAGTTTCGAGGGAATCAACAGCATTCACTTCAATATAAAGATCTTTGTCCATTAAATTAGGGGCTATGTTGAATTCTTCAAACAAATCAACAGCAACTGAAAAATATTCATCAAATTCCATTTCGGCGGATGGAACAAGTGAGTAACAATTCGGATTATACCAGTCTAATCCTGTCTGCATAGTACAGTTCAATTCATTATCAGCAATGAATTTTTCAATTTCTGTTATATCAATATCATCTGAATATGGAAAGTATTCATGATAATCATACTGATCCTCCTGCCATATATCACCCACATCATAAAAGGCAGAAATAAGATTTTCATTATTGAGTTTTTGCATTATGGCTTTTGATTTTTCCTTTGCTTCTGTAATTCGTTCATCATCTGAACTGAGTATAATTTTTGAAGTAAAAGAAACTGTATATGTAGTTATTTCATTGTATGTATTCGTTTTTATAGTTACATCAGAATCATTTTCGGGATAATATTCTTCAATAATCTCCATAATTTCGTCATTTACTTCTTCGTAATTAACATTTTCTTTTAAAACAAATCTGAATTTATTAAAAATAGGAATCATTTTACGAAGATAAGTTCTTCCTGTTGCTGATGAAATTGTATAATACATTTTATAATAATGATCATCCAGAAACATTCCTTTATCATCAAGCGGAATATAATTGTCAATTGGTGAAGCTGTAACTGTATTTAAAAATCCTGACATTAAAACAGAAACAGCTGAAATTCCTGCAAAAAACTTTTTGAGTGTTTTCTTCATATTAATCACCTTTTACTTTCATTGTTTTTTTTGTTGGATTATTATAGATTGATAAATTTTTATTTATCAATCTATAATAATTATACTACTTTTGGAAATATATGTCAAGCATTTTAATAAAAAAATATTTAATCAGTAATAATTACTATATAAAAAAGCAGTTCCGTGAAAGAACTGCTTTAAAGTTATTATTGGGTTGTTGTTACAACCGGTGTTGCCTCGATGGCAACCTTTTGCAGACCAACTGCCCACACTCTGTCGTAATTACTGAAACTGATTGTTGCATCAGCAATGAAGGAGTCTGACTGAATAGTGTATTTAAGAAGATCGACAGTTGCGATAATGTCTTTTTCCGTAATTTCGGCAATGTCCTCCTCAGGGCCTATTATATCAAATACAAGACCATACGAGTTTACAGTACAGTCATAATTGCTTGGTGCGTTTACGATTGAAATGTCATTAACGGTAACTGTTTTGCTTGCAAGTCCCTCAGTGTTAAGCTTTACCGATACCGAGGACAGATTTGAAAGATTTTTATAGTTTTCCGGAATAATAAGTTCGTATGTTTCATTAAAATCCCATTCAATGTCATAAAGCGGTATTGAACCGATGCTCCATGAATCAATTTTTTCAAGGTCGGTATTAGGTGATGCAAGGCTAATGCTGTCAACATTCATTTCAAGCGGCAGGAAATCCTTGTCAAATGTGAGTGGGGCATATTTCAGGTCGTATGACAGACCGAGTTTTTCCTGCATGTAAACTGAGATGTCAACATCAAGCTCGGTAGTATCAAACGTGAGTTTTTTTGTATCAATTTTCAGATCGTTTTTGTCGTACAGTACAATATCCGATGTATGGAATTTATACGCCGTTTCAAGTTCCTGTTCTTCACTTACAAGTGCAACAACTCTTTCAATGTTGTCGAGCTGTTTGGACGGACCTGAAATTTCGATTGTTTCCGGTGAAGTTTTAAAATCACTGTTATCCATGTAAAGTCCCTCAGCAGCTTTTATGTTTGGTGCTTCGACTGTTACAGGATATTCCCTTGTGTCAATTTTATCAAACACTACTATAAGTTTTGACGGATTAAGACTGGTAACTTCAAATTCAATATTTGATTTTTTACTGTGAACCTTGATTTCAAGTGTTTTTTCACCTGCGGAGTTTACATTTTCGACAACAGCCTGTGCGACAAGATCATCAGCAGTGAGACTTCCTATGCTTGAACGGTTGCCCTTGATGGTGACAGTTGCAGATTTGGAGCTTGCACTGATAACGCTCAGACCATTTTCCTCAGCTGATGTGCCTGTAATGTCAACCTCAATAGGTATATCTGTAAAAGTTTTAGGAGTTGTCGGATAAATAGTGATTGAAATGAAAAACCACAGAACGATTGCAATAAGAACCGAATATATAATCAGTGCGAGGTTTGTCGAAAGAGATGCGTATAAATTTTTCTGGAACTTGTTTATATTTAAATTCACTTTTTATCATCTCCTTTGAATTTCTTTAAAAATCTTACAGGAAGTGGTTTTTTCTGTTCCTGTGGATCAGGCAGTATAGCATCATGAAGATATTCCTTCAGCGTAAATACTGTATAGTCACGGGTTAAAACGCCGTTGTTTGCGATCGAAATTTGTCCGGTTTCTTCGGATACCACAACAACAATAGCGTCAGAGTTTTCACTCATGCCGATAGCGGCTCTGTGACGTGTTCCGAGTTTTTTGTCGATAAACTCATCATTCTGTGAGAGTGGCAGATGGCAGCCTGCCGCAAGGATTTTTGCGTCTCGTACAATCATTGCACCATCATGAAGCGGAGATGCATCCTTGCGTTTCTCTGAATATGGAAAGAAAATACTTTCGAGAAGAAGTCGGCTTAAAGTCGCATTTATTATAGTAGCCCCTTTAAGGTGTTCGCCAAGCTTTGTCTGTCTTTCAAGTACAATCAATGCTCCGGTTTTTTTAAGTGAAAATTCTCCGCATGAATCACAGATTGCGTCTATTGCCTTTGCCCACTTTTTTTTCAGTTCATCAGATTGATCGGAAAAATTAAAAAGCTTCATACCGAATTTTGTTCTTCCTGCTTTTTCCAGTGCACGTCTTATTTCTGGCTGGAACATTATTATTATTGCAAGAAGTCCGACATCAAGTACCGTTTTTGTAACATAGGTAATCGACTTGAATCCTATAAGATTACTTGAAAAGTAAACCAATACAACAATAAATATACCCTTTATAAGCTGACTTGCTCTGGTTTCTCTGACAAGCTTGATAAGCAGATAAATCAGATATGACATTAAAAGTATGCCAATAATATCGAGTATAGTTATTGTCTGTATAACGCTCCATATCATATCAAGAGAGTTTTTTAAAACGTTCATACTGCACTTCCTTTATGTAAAGAGGGGAGGAGTCCCCTCAGAATTTGTCTTATTATAACCATGTCGCAGATGTCCCACGCCTCTAAGGCGGCGGGGACATTTCAGACTTTCAGTAGGAGAAAAATCTCCTACTGAAATCCTGAGGAGCAAAATGCTCCCTGCGACGGTTGCAATCGTCGCAACGTGATTAAGCGAGCTTATCACGTTTTGCTCCAATTTTAATTTTACCAATAATGAGTGATAATTTCAATAGCTTTTCCTGAATTTTTTGTGATTTTTTATTATTTTCACAAGGCTGTCGACCTGTTTTTCTGTGTTGAATACAGATGGTGAAAATCTGACAGTACCGTCTGTAGTTCCAAGTGAATGATGTGCAAGCGGAGCACAGTGAAAGCCTGCCCGCAGACAAAAGCCGTTGGAATCGAGCATTGCCGCAGTCTGTTCGGGTTTCATGTCCGGAATGTTGAATGATACAACAGGAACATAGGAACAGTTACTGTTTCTGTAAATTATTATATCGCTGTTTTCAAGCTGATTTATAAATCGTTTGCAAAGCTTTGTTTCATATGCATGAATTTTTGCAGGCGTTTTTTCGTATACAAATTCGATACCGCTTTTAAGTGCAATTATTCCGACTGTGTTAAGAGTACCGCTTTCAAGACTGTCCGGAAGAAAATCGGGCTGTTTCAGATTAAATGACGAACTGCCCGTACCGCCCTGCATAAGAGGAGAAATGTTAAAGCTTCCATCACTTATGAGAATGCCTGTTCCAGTCGGACCATAAAGACCTTTGTGACCTGAAGTACAGAGGATATTTATTCCGTCAGACATTTTTACATCAAGAATTCCACATGCCTGAGCACCGTCGGCAATAAAACACAGACCCTTTTCACGGCAGAGTGATGCCAGCTGTCTGTATGGCATAATCTGTCCTGTCACATTTCCTGCGATAGTGCAGACTATAGCTTTTGTATTTTTTCTGATAAGTTTTCGGAAATTTTCAACTGTTTCATCATCGTTCTGTCCGACTTCAGCAATACTGAATTTACAGATTCCTTTTTCGGCAAGTGCATAGACAGGGCGTGCTGATGAGTTATGCTCAATTCCACTTATAATTATATGTCCGCCATTTTGCATTATTCCGTGAATTGCAAGATTCAGCGAGTGGGTACAGTTGAGTGTGAAAACGGTGTTTTCGGGTTCTCCACCGAAAAAATCGGCAACGGCATTTCGTGTTTCAAAAACTTTTTCGGAGGTTTGCATGGTAAGAGTGTGACCGCCACGCCCTGCATTTCCGCCGTATTTTCGTATAGCCTCCGAGAGAGATTGTGCAACTGTTACAGGCTTTGGAAAGGTTGTGGCGGCGTTATCGAAATTAATCGTCATGTTCCCACCGCTTTCGCAGAAGTTCACCATATTTTATATTGTTTCTTTCAAGAATTGAAGTAACGTTTTCGGCGTTGGTGTTTACCTCTATATAATGCATACAGCCTTTTTGTGAAATACCTGATGCTCTTTTTATATCACTCCTGAACCCAAGAGACGAAAAAATTTTTTTTGCTTTCATAGCATGTGTTACAGACGGCATCATAACCGCTGTTTTTTCAGTTTCATCATACATAGTATCACCCCTTTTCGGAGAGAAAATGCTCCCCGTGATACTATTATATGCCGTGTTTTTTTAACTGTTAATTTTCTGAAGAAGTGCAACACAGTGTGCGGAAATGCCGAGTCCTTCACCTGTAAAGCCGAGTTTTTCTTCGGTAGTGGCTTTGACGCTCACCTGTGATATGTCGCAGCCAATGGCGTTTGCGATGTTTTCTCTCATACTGTCTATATATGGAGCAAGCTTTGGTTTTTGTGCGAGGATAGTAGCATCTATATTTCCGAGTGAATAACCGTTTTCATTTATAAGGTTGTAGACGTGTTTAAGGAGCATGATGCTGTCTGCACCGCTGTATTTCGGATCGGTATCGGGAAAATGTTTGCCAATGTCACCAAGAGCCAATGCACCCAGTAACGAGTCCATAACTGCATGAACGAGGACATCGGCATCGGAATGACCCATAAGTCCTTTTTCATATGGAATATCAACACCACCGAGTATCAGTTTTCTGTTTTCGCAAAGTCTGTGTACGTCGTATCCGTGACCAATTCTTATGTTCATACTGTTTTTTCCTCTCTTTTCAGCAAAAGTTCTGCAATTTCAATGTCTTCGGGTGTAGTGATTTTTATATTGGTGTAGTCGCCGACAGTCATGCATACCTTTGTGCCGATTGCCTCAATAAGCTGACAGTCGTCGG
>JAFQBO010000210.1 GCA_017416665.1 Oscillospiraceae bacterium | reverse complement strand
GACTTTTAGACTAATAAATAACAATAAAAGTTGACAAAAGTACATTAATTCAGTATAATAGTATAAAAAAGGAGTAAAAATGTTTTGATTATTATTTTATTTATAATTATGATACTTTTAGTCATGGCTCTTGTTACAGGCTGTATTGTATATGATTTCAGACAGTTCCGTCAGTCCGGTCTTATAAGGAAAATTTCCGAAAAAAATAAATGCCTTTCATGTGCCTTGTCGTCAGTACCTTTTGTATTAATAACAATATGCGCCTTTTTCTTTGGTATAATTTCAGCGATAATAATACTTCTTCATCTTACGGTCTTTCTGATGATGTGCAATCTTATTTTATATGGTACAAAAAAACTTGTAAAGAAAAGCTTCACAAAAACAGCATCAGTCGTTTCTGCAATTATTCTCACAACTGTATATATGAGCATCGGCTGGTACAACGCCCATAATGTAATCGAAACAGCCTACACATTTGAAACCGAAAAACAGCTTTCTGAAAATTCGCTCAGAATTGTACAGATAGCAGATTCACATCTTGGTGTAACCCTTGACGGAAAAAGTTTTTCCCATCATCTTCAAAACATACACAAAAAATCCCCTGATATTATTGTAATTACAGGAGATTTTGTTGATGACAATTCAAATAAAGCCGACATGATAAAGGCTTGTCAGGCACTGGGAAATCTGCAAACCAGATACGGCGTATATTTCACATTCGGAAATCACGACAAAGGTTATTTTGAAAATTCACATAATTTTACTGAAGATGAACTCAGACAGGAACTTTTAAAAAACAATGTAAAAATCCTTGAAGATGAGGCTGCTCTGATAGACGACAGCTTTTATCTGGTCGGCAGACAGGACAAGTCTGAGAAAAAACGCAAAAGTATTGACGAACTGATCTCTGGTCTCGATAAGTCAAAATACATAGTTGTACTTGACCATCAGCCTAATGACTATGATAATGAAGCGAAAACAGAAGTTGATCTTGTTCTTTCAGGACATACACACGGCGGACATATTTTCCCTGCCGGAGTTATCGGTCTTATCACAGGTGCCAACGACAAGGTTTACGGAACTGAAAAAATAAATAAAACTGATTTTGTTGTAACTTCCGGAATATCAGGTTGGGAAATTCCTTTTAAAACAGGTGCAATTTCTGAATATGTTGTAATTGATGTTAAATGCAATTAAAAAAGGAGCTGTAAAAAGCTCCTTTGATTTATTCTATTACTGAATATGTTATTTCGCCGTTGTAGATTGAAAGAAGTACTTCTTCCTGATCGAGATCACTTACAAAATTAAAGGTAATATTAGCCTTGGCATCCATAAGGCGAATCTGCTCTGTCATTGTCTGAAGTGAAGTTTCAAGTGTACTGCTTGTAGCCTCAAGAGCAGTTTTACCCTGTTCTGTTTCAAGTGCCTCAGCAAAGCCGTCCTGCCAAACTGAAATAATATAATTTGATTCAGCTTCATCGTATGAAACTTCCATATTTTCGCCAAATGATGTTGCAAATGCTGATTCAAAGATTGACATTACTGTTTCCTGTGGATTTTCAGCGTCATAACCTGCCATAATGTCTTCAGCAAGAGCTGCTGCCGCTTCATCTTCAGCCTGTACCTGAGCCTGCTGTTCTTCTTCAAGATATGCCTGTTCCTGTTCAAGTCTTTCAAGCTCTGCTTCAGATATCTGTTCCTGTACTTCTTCGTATGCTTCATCAGCGGCTTTTTCGTTTTCATCAACTGCAACAGTTTCTGTTACAATATCATCTTTTTTTGCAGTATATGAGCTTTCGTCATCACATGCTGAAAAACATGCAAGCATTGATACAGAAAGTAAAACAGTTAAAATTTTTCTGAACTTCATAATTTTCTCCTTTTATATTTTGCTGATAAATCGTATAAATATATTTTATCACAAACCGTTATTTTTTTCAATCGTCATTTTAACATAACATTTTTCATCTTATTCAAAATATTTAGCGTATCTGAAAAACAACTGCTTTGTAAATGGTTGATAGATAATATCTGCATTACTTCCGCTCATGATTTCATATTCAGCCTTGTAAAATACAGGAATAAAATCAAAATTATTGAGTATAAGCTTTTCAGCTTCTGCAATATCATTAAGATTGTCACTGTAATTTTCGATTTTGTCAAGTGAATCGAAAAGAGCGTCTACAGACGGATTTGAAAAACCGAAAATATTATTATTGGTAGTAAACTGTTCAATTACAGACAACGGACTGTTGTATTCACCACTAAGCGGATAAATCGCAAGTGTGTATTCCTTATCGGCAATGCGGCTGTAGAATTCCTCTTCAGATACTTCTTCTATACCGATATAGAAACCGAAAAGTGTCTGCCAGTTCTGTGTAACAAGATGGAGATATTCAATGTCCATAAGATTTTCCGGAACAAGAAGTTTTATGTTTTCAAGTGACTGAATTCCCATCTGCTGCATACCATTCTGATAATAGGAAACTGCAAGTTCAGGATTATATTCAACAGAAACTTTGTCAGATGAAGAAATATAAACGTCCTTATCACTGCAAAGCTCTCTGTAGCTTTTGTCATCAATGGTAATTCCTGGCGGGATTATACCATAGGCCTTGGAAATGCCTTCTGTCATATGCTCTTCAAACGACTCCTTATCAATACCGAAAGCAAGTGCTTTTTTTATATTCGGATTGTTATAATGTTCGTTATCGGGATTGGTAATAATTCCGAGCGTATGGTTATCGTACATACGGACATTGTTTTCTTCTTTTATTTTGTCCGTGCATGTATATGAAAGCAGTACATCTGACTCGCCTGATTCAAACGAATTTTTTGCTTCTTCGTAGGTATCCTTCATGTAAAAATTGACTGCTGTCGGATAAATTCTGTCATAATCTGTATTCGCAAGATTTCTCTGCATATATACAAAATTGTCATTGCCGTAAGGATCGTAAAACCACTGTCTCACAAAAAAAGCACCATCAGACATAATCGATTTGTCATCAAGCCCGTATCTGCCCTTTGTACTGTAGAAAAATTCTTCATTGCACGGCATTGCAGGAGTAAGTGCAAGAGAATTTAAAAACTCGGCACTTTTATGATCAAGTTCAATGATAAGCTCCGTATCACTCATGGCATGTACGCCGATTTGTGTATAATCAGTATTGCCATTTATTATGTTACAGGCATTTTTAATGCAAAGGTATTTTTCACGGTGCGGAGAACATGTTTCCGGATTGAAAATACGTCTGAATGCAAACTCAAAATCATGTGCTGTTACATTGATACACTCGTCGTCCGAAACGGTTTCATCCTGATCTTCATCAAAAAACCAGTAACAGTTGTCACGGATTTTGAAATTATAGGTCAGACCATCAGGCGAAACAGTGTAGCTTTCAGCAGCGGCATTTTTCAAAGCACCGTTCTCATCCGTTTCAAGCAGTCCGGTATAAATATTTCCTATAACCATCATTGAACACTCGTCCTGTGCAAACTGCGGATCAAGGCTTTCAGGATGTCCGATCATTGCATAGTCAAAGCTGTATCCCGCACCATCCGACTTCTGTTTTTCACAGCCTGTAAACGTAGTTGACAACGCCAAAAGTACAGCTGCTAAAATTATTCTCTTTTTCAATTTTTTCTCCTTTTGCAGATAAGATTCATTCTGCTCTATATTGTTCTACAAAAAATATTATAACATTTATTGCTGACTTAATCAATAGAAAAATATCTGTTTTCATAAAAATATCAAAAAGAAAAGTATGTGTAAATTTCTCATTTGTCTTTCTCTTCTTTTTTGAAAAAAAAAGGCAAAAAACTTTTAGTTTCGTTTGTCAGTTTAACTGTAATTGATAAATACGGCTCGACCACTTAAAATATATTTTTAAGAAATTTCTGTAGGGGCGACCATTGGTCGCCCGTTGAAATCATAATTTGTTTTGCGGGCGATCAATGCTCGCCCCTACATGAAAACAACGAATATCAGCCATTTGTAGGGGACGGCTCTAACCGAGCCCGTCCCTTCTGTCACTTCGTGACAT
>JAFQBO010000209.1 GCA_017416665.1 Oscillospiraceae bacterium | reverse complement strand
GTCGCCGTCCGCAGACGGCGAAATACCCCATCGGAGGCGCATTTACGAGGGGTGAATTGAAAAACAGCCCAGTGGGCTGTTTTTCAAGAGGGGACGCTTTACAAGAGAAAGCGTCCCCTTGCTTTGGTCGTACTTTTGTTTGCCTGCCGATTTAATCGGCACGAAAATTAATTTTGAGGTTTTTCTACAGTCTGAAAAGACGCCTTACGGCATCCTTTATTTTATGCTTTACTGATTTTTTCTCTTTTGGCTTCTTCTTCATGAAGTTTTTCACCAACAAGTGCGTAAACTACAGAAAGTGCAGGAACTCCGATAATCATTCCTACAACACCACCAAGTCCACCACCTATAGTAATTGCAAAAAGCACCCACAGTGACGGAAGTCCAACTGAGTTTCCAACAACCTTAGGATAAATAATATTCGAGTCAATCTGCTGAATAATCACTATAAAAACTACAAACCATACTGCATCAATAGGATTTACAAGCAGAAGAATCGCCGCACTCGGTATTGTACCAATAATCGGTCCGACAATAGGAATCATATTTGTAAGTCCTATAATAACGCTTATCAACGGTGCATAATCAAATCCGAAAATACTCATTCCGATAAAACAGAGTACACCCAGAATCACAGCTTCAATAAACTGCCCGCTTATGAAATTTGAAAATGATCTGTAAGCAATTTTAACAACCTTTTCAAATTTCTTATAGCGTTCACCCTTAATTAAAAGCTGTGTAATCAGAGCCGCATTCTTTTTAAGTCCACGTTTATCGAGAAGAATATAGAGTGAAAATACAAGCCCGATGACAATATCAATTACCGCTCCGATTATACCGGAAGTAATATCTAATGTTGTCTCTAATACATTTGGTATATAATCAATGAGGTTTGAAATTTCAACTTTAAGTTTTGAAATAACCTCATCAAGGATTTGTGTTACATTAAAGTCCATACCAAAAATCATGTCAAAATTAAACCTGTTTGAATCCATGAACTTTTTGAAATTCTCGATATAGCCGTTTACATTGTTACTGAAAAGCGTGATACTGTCTGAAATCTGAGGTATGATAAACCCGACAATACCAACCAGAACAGCAAATGTAATCAGATATGTTGTAACACACGCTGTTATAAACGGGAATTTTCCCGACACCAGCTGTACTTTTTTTCCGTGTTTTTTTCGTCGGAAGGAATTTTTTATTATCGCAAAAAGCTTTCTGTATCGTACATGAAAAAAGTTAAGCGGACGATTCAGTGCAAACGCAATCACACAGCCGATAATAATCGGTCTGAAAATAGTAAGAATTGCAGAAAGCATTGCAAAAAATCCTTCATAGCGTAAAATTATGAAAGCAACGGCAATCAGTATGCATCCACTTATAACAATGGTTTTTGCAAGACGATTGTTTTTGAATGAAAATTTTTTCTGCATGAACGGAGAAACCTCCATATATTTTATTTTTCTGTCTGAATTTTCATTGAAATATCAAAGCATTTTACCGAGTGTGTAAGAGCACCGAGTGAGATTATATCAACACCTGTCTGTGCAACCTCGTGAAGATTGTCAAGAGTGATATTTCCTGACGCTTCAAGCTTTGCTCTGCCATTTGTGATTTCAACTGCCTTTTTCATGTCAGCAGGTGACATATTATCGAGCATAATTATTTCACAGCCACAATTCAGTGCCTCATTGAGTTCGTCAAAGTTACGCACTTCAACCTCAACTTTAAGCATATGACCTGCTTTTTCACGGAGAGCATTTACAGCGGCAGTAATTGAACCATAAGCGTCAATATGGTTATCTTTAAGCATAGCACCATCTGAGAGATTGTAACGATGATTTCTTCCTCCTCCGACTGTCACAGCATATTTCTGTAAAGGACGAAGTCCCGGAAGTGTTTTTCTTGTATCTGTAATACGGGCATTTGTACCTTCTGCAAGCTTTACGCACTTATTTGTCGCAGTTGCAATTCCGGACATATGCTGTAATATATTCAGAGCTGTTCTTTCACCCTTTAAAAGCGTTTTGGTACTGCCTTTAAGATTTGCGATAATATCGCCTTTCTTTACCTGTGTACCATCTTTTATAAGTACTTCCGATTCAACACCGTCACCAACGATTTCAAAAACTCTGAGTGCGATGTCAATTCCGCAAAGTACGCCGTCATCCTTGGCTACAAAATAAGCTGTACTTCTGTGAGTATCATCCACAAGATTATCAGTAGTAACATCAATATAATTTATGTCCTCTGAAAGGGCTGTATTAATAATATTGTCAATATAAATTCTGTTAAGCATAATTTCTCCTTTAAATAACTTCCTTCAAAATAAGATATGCAACTGTTGCAAGTGATTTTGCCTCTATATAATCAGGATTTACAAGATAATTTTCAGTTGTAAGTTCACGTTTTATTTCCCTTATTCTTTCAAAGCCTTCAACAGCGGCTTTTTTGTCCGGAATTACGAAATAGCTGTTTTGCATAATATGACGTATTTCCGTACGGTATCCCTGTGGAATAGGCTTTGCATCTGCCTTTACTTCAAACTGATAATCCTCAAATTCGGCAGTCATGTTTTTAGCCTTTTCGGAAATATCCTGTGCCGCACGTCTTGAGAAAACGAGTGCTTCAAGAAGTGAATTACTTGCAAGACGGTTTGAACCGTGAACACCTGTGTGAGAGCATTCACCTGCCGCATAAAGATTTTCGATCTGGGTTCTTGCAAAGCTGTCGACATTAATTCCACCCATAAGGTAGTGCTGACACGGAAAAACAGGAACCTTGTCTTTGGTCATGTCATAACCCTGTCCGAGAAGATTTTCATAAATCATCGGGAAACGGTTTTTGAGGAATTCCGAATCCTTTGCGGAAATATCAAGGTAAAAATCCGTTGAATCAAGCTTTTTGCTTTCACTGATTATGGCATGTGAAACAACATCACGGGGAGCAAGCTCAAGTCTGTCATCATAATTATGCATAAAACGCTCGCCGTTTTTATTGAGAAGATACGCACCTTCTCCTCTTACTGCCTCTGAAATAAGGAAACACTCTCTTGTGTGACGGTTATTGAAGGCTGTCGGATGGAACTGTACAAGGCTCATATTTTTTATGTCTGCACCAAGCTCGTAAGCGAAAGTTATACCGTCACCCGTAGCAATAGCGGAGTTTGTGGTAAACTCGTAAACACGTCCGATACCGCCTGTCGCCAGAATCAGAAAATGACAGTTAAAGCTTTCATGATTTTTATTTTTCCATGTATCAACCGAGAAGCCCGTTGAAGTTTTCTTCACACTGCAAAGATATGTTTCTTCAAGAACATCCACATTAGGAAGTGTCCGAACCTTTTCGAGAAGCTTTGAAACTATTTCACGTCCTGTTGCATCTTTGTGATGAAAAATTCTGTGACGACAGTGACCGCCCTCAAGAGTTCTGTGAAGTTCGCCGTCTTCTGTTCTGTCAAAATCAACGCCGAATTTCAGAAGATTATCAATGTCAGTTTCTGCTTCAGAAACAAGGATGTGAACATTTTCAGTATTGTTTTTAAAACCACCTGCAACCATTGTATCGTTCTGATGAAGCTGAATATTGTCAGAAGGCGATTTATACACACCTGCAATACCACCCTGTGCAAGAGCGGAGTTACAGAGCATAAGCTCACGTTTTGAAAGTACCAGTACACTAAGATCAGACGGAAGGTTAATTGCCGCATAAAGACCTGCTGTACCGCTTCCGGCTATAATTACGTCATAATTCCTTGACATATGAATTCCCAATCTTTCCTAAAATATTTATTTCTTATTTCAGTATGTATTTTGTTCACATACAAAATGTAATACTTATTTTATTATAACATTTTTTTCAGAATATGTCACTATTAATATTAACTAAATTTTAGGAAAAAATACAATTTTTTTCATTTTTGTTTATTTTATAAATAAACAAGGACGTCTTGCGACGTCCTTTCAGCTTGTCGAAAAAGTCCTTATAGAAAAGATATTCAAAACTAAAAGTTTCGGTCAAGCCTTTTCAAAGGCTTGCGGAATCCAAAGGCAGAGCCTTTGGTCGCCGTCCGCAGACGGCGAAATACCCCATCAGAGGCGCGCCCGAAGGAAGTGCCCTTGTGGTATATTTACGAGGGGTGAATTGAAAAACAGCC
>JAFQBO010000208.1 GCA_017416665.1 Oscillospiraceae bacterium | reverse complement strand
CGTTTCATAGAATTCAACCAAAAGCATTTTAAATGTCTCCAGTTTTTCAATTGGCACCTGAAAAATACCTATATTATTTTCTATCAGCACCTTATTGGCAATAAGCTGTGCAACACGTTTATTACCATCGGGAAACATCTGTGCCCTTGCTGTAAAACAGAAAAACTTCAGTGCTTTTGTTTCAGCATCAGAAATTTCATCTATTTCCTTCATCTTTTCTGCAACCACGGAAACATCTGGAATATCCGGTTCCCAGCTTGTACCACCAATCTGAACAGGAAAAGTTCTTATTTCACCGTTATATCTGAAAAGCAGTTCACCAACAATTTTATTATATTCTCTGAGAATCATAATGCTGTTTGAATAATCAAGACTGTCAAGGAGAAACTGCCATGCACGTTTCATATTGATAACAAACAAAACTTCTTCGGATTTTGTTTCAGTAGGAGCATTTGCAAGTATAGCCTCTGTTTTTGGAAAAGTAGTTCCAAGACCTTCGAGATTGGCACTTTTCCAGATACTGTCCACAACAAGCCTTTTCGCCATTTCTATTGCAGTATCGGTCATTTTGGATTTCCTCCTTTTGCTATTGATAAAATAAAAATTTATATTTGTCGGTGTCCCGACCGGACATTTTCGGGCATACATTAAGCGTTATTATAATTAATGCATGATGAGTTGTCGTAAGGTAAATTTTTATATGCCACACAAATATTTTATTTTCCGCACCTATTATCTGTAGGGTGCGGCGCCTTCGACGCACCGCCAAAAAATTACATTTAATTAACGGGACGTCGTGGGCGCCGTCCCCTACAAAAAAATTGCAAAATTAAATTGCACCGATAAATTATAATTTATTTTGCGGGCGAGCATTGCTCGCCCCTACTACTTTATTTCACAGTTTTATTTTACTATCACTTCGAGCTTAATGAAACATATTCAGTTAAAGTATAAGCGAAATTAAAAGTTTTTTGGTTCTTTTTTGAATACAAATCTTTTTTAATTTGCTTTAGCAAATTATAGCGAAGCGTTAAAGATTGGATACCTTTAGGTAAAAAAAGAACAGAAAAAAATAAAAACGCAAAAAAGGGTACAGCAAGACACTGTACCCATAAATAGCTTATGAATAAAAATGTCCTGGTTTTGTTTAGGGACAGGATGGCACAAACGAACTGTCCAATATTTAATTTTATTCAGACGTTACTGCTGAGATAATGTTATAGTATTCTGAGGTTTTCTTTACAGTGAAAACGACTGTTTTAACAGGAGATGTTTTCTTTTCATGAGTCCACTGAGGGCCGTCCTTGTAGCACTGAGCCGTAACAGTGTAAACACCATCATTTTCGCTGACATTTTTTATAGTCGGATAGAGAGTGTAAATATCATAATTTTCAGGGATAATGTACGACTTTTTGTCCTTGTTGTATTTAATTTCAACGCCGTCAATTTTCACATCAGACGGTTCAATTTTTTTCTCGTTTCCGAAAAGCTTTTCAGTAACATACTCAACCTGCTGATGCGGGACAAGTATTTCTTCCGTTTCGGAGTCTTTGAACACTTTTACATCACCGTTTATAATGATTTCCCAAAGTGAAAGTGCAACAAGCTGTTCTGACGAAATATCATCAAGTGACGCAAAATCGTCAGTACCTGTCGCAACAACAGGATAAATAACCTGTGCAATTTCAGTTTTAAGTGCCTCGTCCTGCTCTTTTTTATCCGCAGGTGATGCCTCAAATTTCTCAAGGCAATACAGCACTGAACTGAAAATACCGATTATTGTAAACGCCGCAATAAGGGCTGTAGACACAACACGCCATATTCTTTTCGGCAGGCTTGCCTGCGGTTTACGGACAATACCGTTTTTCTGTTCTTCTCTTGCTGACATATAGTCTTCAAATTCCGCATACTCATCGTCATCAAGGTCAAGATCCTCCGGCTGAAGCTTTTCACAGTCGTCATTAAAGTCATTTTCGTCATAGTAGTCGTCATCAAAACCGGCATTTCCACTGTAGCTGTCGTTTTCAGAGCCGTCATATTCCCTGTAATTGCTGTCTGATGTTTTATCCGTTTCGCTTTCATAGTTTTCAATATCTTTCCTTGAAAACACCTGCGTCATGTCGTTATTTTCAGACGGCTGAGGCGGAACCTGTGGTTTCTGATACACCGGCTGAGGCGGAACATAAGTCTGTTTGCGGACAGTCTCCTGCTGTACCGCTGAGGCTTCATAATCCCTGCGTTCTTCCGTTTCATTTAGTTTATTGTAATCCCTGTGAACTGTCTGTCTGGGAGCAGTTTTCGGAGCGGAGGACGCATCACCCGAAAATTCCTTCAGAAGCTGGTCGATAAGAGCATCTGTTTCATTTTTTTCTCTCATTGGTCTGTAATTCCACTCTCTTTTTTTATCCTGTATAGTTTCGTCGATTTCTTCAAGTATATCCATCGGAATACTCCTTTTTATTTATCTATCTTATCTGTCCGTTACCGTTTATAAGATATTTTACTGTTGTAAGCTCACGCAGTCCCATAGGACCTCTTGCATGAAGTTTCTGAGTTGAAATACCGATTTCTGCACCAAAGCCGTACTCACCGCCGTCAGTAAATCTTGTTGATGCGTTTACATACACAGCCGCAGAGTCAACTTCTCTCTGGAACTTTTCAGCATTATCAAGACTTTTTGTAACAATACATTCAGAATGACCTGTTGAATATTTTCTTATGTGAGCAATCGCCTCGTCAACAGAATCAACAACCTTTACGGAAATAATGTAATCGAGGAATTCGGTTGCATAGTCTTCCTCTGTCGCAGGTACAACACAGTCACCGAGAATTTCAGCTGTTTTTTCACAACCTCTTATTTCAGTATTATGTCCGTCAAGCTTTGATTTTATTACCGGCAGAACGTCCTTTGCAATATCCTTGTGTACAAGCAGACTTTCAACCGCATTGCAGACAGAAGGACGCTGGGTTTTACCATTATTTACAATATCAGCCGCCATTTCAATATCAGCACTGCTGTCAACATAGACATGACAGTTACCCGTACCCGTTTCGATAACCGGGACAGTCGCCTGTGATACAACAGCCTTAATAAGACCTGCTCCACCTCTAGGGATAAGAACATCAAGATATTCGTTAAGCTTCATAAGTTCAGCTGTGGTTTCACGGGAAGTATCTTCAACGAGCTGAATAACATCTGCCGGAAGACCTGTAGTTTCAACAGCCTCTCTCATAATTTCCGCAAGGCACTTGTTTGAGTTTATTGCCTCTTTACCGCCCTTGAGAATAACCGTGTTACCTGCTTTAAGACAAAGTGTTGCGGCATCAACCGTAACATTCGGACGTGACTCGAAAATAATTCCGATAACGCCAAGCGGTACTCTTGTTTTTGAAATTCTGAGACCATTCGGACGTACAACACCAAAATCAACAGAACCTATCAGATCTTCTGCCTCAATAAGCTTTAAAACGGCTGAGGCAATATCCTTTATTCTTGTTTCATTGAGCATAAGTCTGTCCTGCATTGAAGCTGACATACCATTTGCAACAGCATTGTCAAGATCAAGCTTGTTTGCCTGTATAATTTTTTCTGTATTTGAAACGAGAGCATCTGCAATCGCTTTAAGAGCATCGTTTTTGAGTTTTGATGGTGCTGACGCAGCGGCGTGTTCAGCGGCTTTTGCCTTTGCACCAAGTGTCTGAACATATGTCATTGTAAAAACCTCCGTTTAATGTGAGATAAAAATTGTTCCTGTTTCGTCGTTTTCAAAAAGACCATAAAGCTTTTCAGGATTGTTACCATTCATGATAATCATGTCAATACCTGCATCATTGGCGATTTTAGCGGCATTAATCTTTGTTGCCATACCGCCTGTACCAAGCTTACTTCCTGCTCCGCCTGCCATTTCCTCGATACTTTCATCAATTTCAGTTACAACCGGAATGAAATGTGCATCAGGGTTTTTGTGCGGATCACTGTCATAAAGACCGTCAATGTCGGAAAGTATTATAAGTAAATCAGCGTGTGCAAGCTTTGCGACTACAGCTGAAAGAGAATCGTTTTCACCGATTTCAAGTTCAAGCTCATCAATGGCAACGGTATCATTTTCGTTGACAATCGGAATAACGCCCATTGAAATAAGCTTTTCCATAGCATTTTCAACGTTTTTTTCACGTTCTGTACCGATAATGGCTTTTGTAAGCAGAAGCTGTGCAACGGTAATACCATAGTTGTCGAAAAGGTTGTCATATAAGTACATAAGTTCACACTGTCCGACAGCGGCAGCCGCCTGCTTTGTAGGAGTATCTGACGGCTTTTCACGAAGTCCGAGTTTTCCTACACCAAGTCCCACAGCACCTGAAGAAACTATTATGATTTCCTTGCCTGCGTTCTGAAGGTCGCTGAGAACCCTTACAAGATTCCCCATTCTTCTGATGTTGAGTCTGCCGGTTTTGTGTGCAAGTGTTGATGTTCCAAGCTTTACTACTATTCTTTTTTTATTTGAAATATTAAGCATTTTTATTATCCTTTCGGAATCAGTTTACTTTATTCTGAGGGTTTCCATCAAGAAATGCCCTTATGTTGTTGCATACTATATCTATAAGACGAAGTCTTGTTTCAAGCGGTGCCCATGCCGTATGCGGTGTAATGACACAGTTTTTCGCATTTTTAAGCGGCGTATCGGGTGACATTGGTTCACATACAAGAACATCTGTATATGCCGCTGAAATTCTGTCATTGTTAAGAGCATCTGCAAGAGCCTTTTCATCTGTAATACCGCCTCTTGCCGTATTTATGACAACAGCAGTTTTCTTCATAAGTGAAAGATTTTTTTCGTTGATGATTTCAGCAGTCTGTTCTGTCAGCGGACAGTGTACTGTAAGGAAATCAGCCCTTGAAAAAGCCTCCTCCACCGAAACAACTTCATACGGGCAGTTTTGTGGCTTTGTTCTTGTGTTTACGATTACGTTCATACCGAATGCGTCGGCAATCTTCGCAACCGCCTTTCCTATCGCACCATAACCTATAACGGAAAGTGTTTTCCCGAAAAGTTCCTGAGTACGGAAAGGAAATTTTGAAAAAGTTTTCGAATTCACCCAGCCATCATTCTTTACAAAGCTGTCATATTCGGAAATTCTGTTACAGTAATCAAGAATATAGGCAAACGTCTGCTGTGCCACGGCATATGTGGAATAGCTTCCGGCGTTGCAAACAGTAATACCATGTCTGGTTGCGGCTTTCAGATCAATGTTGTTATAGCCTGTTGCAAAAAGACCGATATATTTTATATTTTTGCATTTGCTCATAACTTCATCGGTAATCAGAACCTTATTGCACAAAACCATATCAGCATCTGCAATCTGTTCTGCCGCAAGTTCGTTGCTGCAAAGTTCAAAGCAGTTTACCTCTCCGAATTCTTTGAAAATGTCGGAAGAAATATCACCTGAAGTTACAGTAGTCCAGTCGAGAATAGCGATTTTCATTATTCTGCCGCCTCATCTGTACTCTGTTCCTTGAGTTTTTTTCTGTCAAGGATTGAAGAAACAAGTGCACCAATCATAAGTGCAAGTTCGATAATTCCCACAATGTTAAACCAGAGTTTGCTTGTATTCATATAAAGCAGAAGTGTTGCGGCTGCTGCAATACATATGAGCAGCTGATACATACGTCTGCAAGAGGCATATCTGAAAATGAACAGCACAATAGCTATACATACAAATACAAGATGAATTTCAAACGGAAGCGGAAAAACATTGTTTTCCATAAACATTTCATTCATAAAAATACTCCTTTTATATATATTAAATAGTTATATCTTGTTTTATTATAGCACAAAATTCAGACTCTTGCAAGTACTGTATTAACAAAGTATGTGTAAAATTTTCGTATGCAGTTAAATTATAATTTGTCGGTGTATTTTTATTTTGCAAAATTTTTGTAGGGGCGACCATTGGTCGCCCGTTTGAATTATAATTTATTTTGCGGGCGAGCAATGCTCGCCCCTACATGAAAATAACGAATATCAGCCATTTGTAGGGGACGGCGCCCACGACGTCCCGTGAATTAAATGCAAAAAACAAAACTTTCACAACCAATAAAAAAGACGCCTGAAAGCGTCTCAGACTGT
>JAFQBO010000207.1 GCA_017416665.1 Oscillospiraceae bacterium | reverse complement strand
GTGTTGCCGCCTGTCCGTGAAGTACAGAAGATGCAGCAGCACTTTCTTCTGCTGTAGACGCCGCTGAAGTAACCAGTCCTGAAACACGATTCATATTATCATTAATATCATTAATGTGTGTTTCCTGTTCATGTGAATCTTCATTGATTTTTGCAATGAGTAAATCAACTTCATTTGTCTGCTCAACAACTCTCTGAAGTGATTCTGAAGTTTCGTCAGCGTATTCCATACCCTTCTGAATAACTTCAACTGAATGTTCAATAAGCTTTGCTGTCTGTTCAGAAGCAATAGCACTCTTTCCGGCAAGGTTTCTTACTTCATCAGCAACAACCGCAAAGCCCTTACCTGCCGCACCTGCTCTTGCCGCCTCAACTGCCGCATTAAGAGCAAGAATATTGGTCTGGAATGCAATATCATCAATAGTCTTGATGATTTTTTTGATTTCTTCAGATGAACTTGAAATATCTCTCATAGCATCAAGCAACTGTTCCATCTGTGAATTACTCAGTCCGACAGCCTGTGAGGTTTCCTGTACAAAGCCTCTTGCCTTGTCAGTTGCAGTAACGTTATCTGCAATCTTTTCAGAAATAATGTTGATTTTTGATGCCATATCATTGATAAGCTGTGTTTCATGTGCAACTGTATCAGCAAGACTTGATGAACCATTTGAAAGCTCACCTGCACCGTTTGAAACTGAAGTTGATGCGTCGTCAATACCTCTGAATACAACATGGAGTGACTTTGAAATATCATCGAGTGACTTTTTGATTGACATGTAGTCACCGATATAATTAACTTTTGAGTCAATATCGAAATTACCGTGTGAAATACCCTCAAGACGGTTTCCGATGTCTTCGATATATCCTTTTACTACATTATTATTATCTTCGATTGAGCGACAGAGATTTCCGATTTCATCATCACTGTTATAGCTGAATTTGAAATCAAGATTACCTTCTGCAACATTTCTGGATTCATCTGCAACGATTGTAAGCGGTACAAAAAGTTTTTTAAGCAATGCTGCAATAAGAATACTGAATACAATACAAAAGATCAGTATCATACCACAGAAAAACAGAAGAAGTAATGCACCTGGAGTCATAAATTCATTATTGTCAAAGGCATAAATCAGTTTCCAGTTTGTAAGTGGTATTGTATCCTCAACATAAACAGCCTTATCTCCGTTATAATCGGAAATTGTCATCTTTTCGCCATCAGGAACTGCTTTGTATCCCGGCACAACATCGGAAATAGATGTAGCAATATCATTGCCGTCTGCATCAGCAGAAAGCTGATAACTTTCATTTTCATGAGCGAGAATAGTTCCGTCTGATGTGATAAGCATTGCATATCCGTTTTCATCAATTTTAAGGGATTTTATTTCATCAATGATTTTATCAAGGTAAATGTCGCAGGCAAATACACCTTCAAACTCATTTTCGACGATAATAGGCTCTGCAATGGTAACAACAAGTAAACCCGTCTGTGCATCAGCATACGGATCAGTTACAATCATTCCGCCTGTCTGTTCCGCTTTTATGTACCAGTCTCTCGTTGTAGGATTATATTCTTCGGGAGTAGGTTCCCAGTCATCACCGAAAACCGCTTTGCCGTCCGGAAAACCTACATAAACATCAAGAATTGTTTCATCATCTGCACGCTTATCCACTAGATATTTTTTAAGCGAATTCTGATAAATAAAATATTCTCTGTCTATAATTTCATCACATATAAGATGTGACATTTCAGCTTTTGTGCTAATCCATGCATCAACCGAGTCTGAACAGTTCTGAAGCATGGCATCTATTTTCTGATCACGCTGATTCTGGTATATGGACATCGTCCACACTGCTGCACAAGAAAGCATAACAACAAGTCCTATTGCCACAAGAAGTGTAATACGTTTTTTTATTCGATTTCTTAGTCCGTTGTTTTTCTTCATTATACTCTGCCTCCTAATATATATTCATACTAAAATTATAGCAGATCTGACAGAAAAATTCAATAGTAATTTACATATTTCAACAATATACATATCTTTTAATCGCTATATTGGTGCAGTTTGGACAATATTTTTTTAATATTTTTTCTCAAGTTCCACCTTGAGATTTTTGATAATTCTCTTTTCAAGCCTTGAAATATACGACTGTGAAATCCCTATTTCATCAGCAACCTCCTTTTGTGTTTTTTCCTTACCGTCAACAAGACCGAATCTCATCTGCATAATCTGTTTTTCACGGCCTTTAAGTGAATCAACAACTTCTCTTATCATATTTCGTTCCGCCTCAATTTCTATTCCACGGTTCACAACATCTTCATCAGTACCGAGAATATCCGAAAGCAGGAGTTCATTTCCGTCCCAGTCTATGTTTAGCGGTTCATCTATGGAAATTTCGTTCCTGTACTGGGATGACTTTCTCAGAAACATAAGTATTTCATTTTCAATACACCTTGATGCGTAGGTTGCCAGCTTTATGTTTTTGTCAGGCTTGAATGTATTTACAGCCTTAATCAGACCAATCGTACCGATCGAAATCAAATCTTCCACACCTGTTCCTGTAGACTCGAATTTTTTTGCAATATAAACCACAAGCCTGAGATTATGCACAATCAGTGTTTCCCTTGCTGACGGATCATTTTCACTCAGCAGTCTGAACGCCTGTGCCTCATCTTCTTTTGAAAGCGGTGCAGGTAGATTATCGGAACCATTTATATAAAAAACTCCGTTACCCTTTATTCTGAATTTTTTCAGAATAAACATGTACAGTCTGTAAAACATATATTTTATTTTTTTCATTTTGCCCATTCCCTTTCACACAAGTATTTTCGGATTGAAAATGGCAGGAGTTTCCTTGTTGATTATGCCGATCAGCACATCTGTTCTGAACACACTTCCTGTTTCCTCATCAATTAAAACTGTCTCGTCAGGTGAAAATACAGGTATAAGTCCGCTGTTGCCGATTGTTGAATAAGGTATCATGCGACAGCCGTATTCACTGTACAGTTTATCAGGTTCTTCTGTAAAAAAATCTCCGCCAAACGGTGTTTTACAACATGGAAAAATTATTACAGGTTTTCCTGTAAAGCTGTCCACAAGCGTGTTTCCGGTGTCGGCAAGAGCTTCACACTTCATTTCGGTATTTCTGTACTTAATAGTTACACTGTATTTTTTTGAAACATCAGCACCTCTGTCAATAAAACGTCGTACAAGCATAACGGCAAAATATGCAAGAGCTGTAAAAGCCACAAGACTTATCAGTGAAAAATCAATATAAACATATGAGTTGTTCACTGTCATAAAAGCAGGTTTTAATGTTGTGTACATAAAACCTGTAACACCTGCAAATATAAAATTGATTATGTAAAAATAAACCAGAAGCCGTAAAAAAAGACGTTTGTCTCTGATGCCGAATGCCAGTGCAACTATCACAGCGGCTGCAATCAGCTTTGTTATCAGTGAAAAAACAAAGCCTCCCGCTGGAAGCAGTATCGTGAGTGAAAATAAGCTTCCTACAACAGAAGAAATTATACAGCCCGCTTTTTTCATCGGAACATGGGTAAACCCTGATGTAGCACGCAACAGAAAAAAATTGACGTATATATTCAGTACAATAAGAACATCAACATAAATTGTTGTCATAAAAATCCCTGCCTTATTCTCTAATTATAATACAATCATAAATGATTTTTTAGTCGAAAACGGCAGGGATATATAAATATTTTATTCAGATAAATTTTTGTATTCACTGTTCAGTCTGAAAAGAGCGTCTGTGCATCTGTTTTCAACGGCATAGCGTATACATTCCTCTATGTTGCTTTGATTTATTATTTTCAGTCTGACTGCATGGGATATAATATCACTACCATTAATATCAACAAGCTCAGTATGTAGATCATCTGTATCGGGTACAATATCATCAACCGACAGATCTTCCATAAAATCTATCAGACTTCCCGGATATGTCTTTTCGTTTTTCAGAACTGAGTATCCGATTACAAATGATGTATCCGGAAATTCTTCGTTCAGATTATCGATAAAAGCTCTTGTACTTATATCAGAATTATCCTCGTTATCATTATAAATTACTACCCTTTTGCCTAATTTATGTGCCAATGCTTTTTTCAAATCAGTTTCGTATTTAGCTAAATTCAAAGCATAATATATATATATATGTGTTATTTCTGGAACATATTCAAATATCTCCTCAAAAACTTCTTTTTTAAGTAATTTATATAAATGTCTCACCAGATATACATCATCATCATCGCTGATATAACTTTTGGTACGCTTGGATTTAAATAAAAACGGTACAAGTTCTTCTTTTTTTCTAAGTGTAGTCTTGTTCTTTTTGAAAATTACCGGAACAGCCGATATGAAATTTTCCTGTATGAATTCGTAGTAATCCTCTGACAGATTAAGCAATAACTCAAGGATTGCCTGGAATCTGAATGCATCGATCTTTGCACATTTCAGAGCATCTGTTTTTTTATCAAGAATACATGAGCATGCATAAATTTCACTGCCCGAAGTGTGATGCCACCAGTTGTAAATATCATTAATAAGTCGCTTATCATCGGTCAGACACATCGGAAGTATTGACAGAAAATCTACCATGAGCGAACCCTGCCAATCGAAATTGTTGAAATGATCATCACTTAACATATTTTTTAATTCATAATATATATGTTCTTTCACATCATCCATATCATCAGGCAGGGTATAGTATTTTGAAAGCAGGTACAAGTATTCATCAGTTTTCAGATGCTGTTTAAAACTTTTATCCGACAAACCTTTCTGTTCAAGAAAATTCAGAATTTCTGTATAACCGTCTGCCTCAGAAAAGGTTTCTGCTGCCCACAGAATAAGCATATCAACATATGAATGACAATTATGTCCGAAATAAGTAAACCAATCAGCTTTTTCAAACAATTCATCTATTTTATGACTGAATTCAGACAGTGCTTTTTTATCCTTTATTGCAAGAAGAACATCTCTTGCAAGCATAAATACTTTCACTTTTTCCAAAACCATTTTATCACGCTCCACTGTTATCCTGATTTCTCATCTGTAATATTATTTTGCTTACTTTTTTATTTGCCTTTTCATATTCCTTTATAATTTCTTCGCAGTTTTCAATGTTTATGATATTGGATTTTATCAGACGTTTTACAAGTGTATCCTTTTCGAGATCGAAGAACTCAACAAAATCTTTCGGCTTTAAACCATCAATAGTAATGTCATACACAAGACTGAGCTTATGCGTAAAAATACATTTGAAAAACATATCCCAGTCGCTGTTGGAATTTTCTTTATATTTAAACACAAGCTCTATTGCCACATCAGCAGAAATAAAATATTTAAGCATTTTTCTCAGTGACGGCATATTAAAATTGATGCTGTCAATATGTATTATGAGTCTGTCAGCAGATACATTACGGTTAATCACCAGTTCTTTTTTCATATATCCCGAATGGTAAAAAATATCTGCATTGCTTAATGTTATCTCTTTTATATCAAGAAGATTATCATGCATATAAACTCTTTTTTCAAATGGAATTTCTTTGTTTTCTGCAAGAAGAATATATGATTGAAATCTTTGTGTGTCGTTATAGTTTGTCATGTAAAACTCTTTGAATTCAGCATCTGTAAATTCTTCTGTCTTTTCCGGACAGATTACAGGAAAAACTGATTTAAGCATATATTCGTTATCGGTCATGTACAGATAAGCAATAGCTGATGAACTGAGTCTGAAACCATTTTCATAAAAAATCCAAATTATTTTCAAATCACGGTTTTTTACAGCCAACAAAACAAATGTACTGAATATGTCACTGTCGTCAATGAATATCTTCGACTTTTCAAGATATAATTTAACCGCATCATAGCATTTGTTTTTAATCATATGGTAAAGCGGATGAAGAAAATACTTCACATAATTTATTCCTGTAAAACCTACCCAGGAATCATATCTGAAACTATCCTGTAAATGAAAATCATACTCAACGGTTTTCAGACATTTAAGTTTAAGCTTTTCTCTGTTTTCATCATTATATAGTTCAATGTATCTGTAAAGATCATAAAATTCATCTTCTCTTCTGGCAGTATTTATATTTGAAAATACATCATCGTAATTGTCCTCAGGAGTCAGTTCAGGAAAAAGCTCTACGATTTCTTTTAAGCTTTTGTCATCCATATTATTCAGATACTTATATATATCATACCTTTTCTTTTCAAGAGCAATCATAGCCAGCGTTTCGCAAACGCTGTCACTACAGGAAAGCTTATTGAAATCCTTTATTTCAGCTGTTCCGTCGAGCATTTTGTTTACAAGATCATCATAGTAAAATAAAGTTCCTATTGACATATCAATTTACACCATCCTCATCATTGTAATGTACAAGTTCGATCCATTTCGGAACAAAATCATAATCACTTTTATATCCATCTTCCGGTACGAAAAATGTTGTCTGATAGTTTCTTTTGGTTTTCGGGAAATCGCCGTATGCATCAGTAAAGAAAAACAGTCCACGGAGTCTTTTTCCTGCATTGTTTTTTGGAAAATCATCTGCGTATCTGAACACATCAAGAAAACTCGTTCCACCCAATCCGACAAGCTGATATTCGCTGATGAATTTATCTGC
>JAFQBO010000206.1 GCA_017416665.1 Oscillospiraceae bacterium | reverse complement strand
TCGTACTCATGTTTGCCTGCCGATTTAATCGGCAAGAGGATAGAATTTGAGGTTTTTATACAGTCTGAAACCAGCACTGTAATGGTGCAGGTTTTAGTTTGTCGGAAAAGTCATTATTTCGAAAATACGATGAAACTTTAACTGATTTAGTCGCCCATTTGAATTATAATTTTTTAAGCAATGCTTTCATAACTCAATATTATCTATAGACAGAAAAAGAAAAATATGTTAAAATAGTTTTTAACGGAGGTGAGCAGACTGAAAAGGTTATCAGATAAAGGGTTGCTTATGGCAGTCGGGATTGCATTGTCTGTAATATTCGGAGTGAAGGAGATATATATTATTTTTGCACTGCTTGTTGCGGTAATTGTTTCATCTATTTCACAGTATTCAGAAAAAGACATGCTTTTTTATATTTCGCATTTGGTTTATGCGGTGCTTGCACTGATTTTTCCGTCCTTTTTTATTTTTATGCCTGTATGTGTTTATGAAGCGGTATACAGCCCGAACAGATATTTCAAAACTGTTTTATGGTGTATGCCACTGCTTGCATTTGCAGGGAATTCACTTGCAGAGGCTGTTGCGGTTATACTTATCAGTATGCTTTCGGTGTGTGTTTCTGTAAGAACCAAAGAACTCGGAGAACTGAAACGTAATCTTATAGCAATCCGTGACAGCTCTGCCGAAAACAGACGTCTTCTGCTTGAAAGAAACAAGTATCTGAGCGAAAGCCGTGACAATGAAATAACTCTTGCGGTAATGAGTGAACGAAACCGTATTGCAAGGGAAATTCATGATAATGTCGGTCACATGCTTTCAAGAACAATTCTTCAGATGGGAGCGGTAAATGTTTTAAACAAGGACGCCGATCTGAAACCGCATCTTGAGGAGATAAGCAATTCCTTAAACGGTGCAATGACAAGTATGAGGGAAAGTGTTCACAATCTTCACGATGATTCTGTAATTTTAAGTAAGGCTGTCACGGAAATTGTTAAGCCGCTTGAGAAAAATATGACGGTAAAGCTTGATATTGACATTTCTGAAAAAACGCCGAACAATATAAAAATGTGTATTATCGGAATTATCAGAGAGGCTGTTTCAAATATTATACGCCACAGTAATGGTGACAGTGCAGTTATAATAATCCGTGAGCATCCGGCGTTCTATCAGGCGTCTGTTGAGGATAACGGCAGTAACGAGAAGATTTCAGACAGTGATGGAATCGGTCTTGAAAATATGAAAAACCGTGCCGAAAAGGCAGGAGGTATTTTCAAGTATTACGCAGAAAAAAACAGCTTTAAGATTTTTGTATCAATACCAAAAGAGAGGTAAACATGAATATTATTGTAGTTGATGATGACAGACTTGTTGCAATTTCACTTAAAACCATTCTTGAGGCGTCGGGAGAAGTGACGGTTCTTGAAATTGGTAACAGTGGTGAACAGGCTATAGAACTTTACGAAAAATATAAACCCGATATTCTGCTTATGGACATACGCATGGGCGGTATGACAGGTATTCAGGCAGGGGAGGAAATCCTCAGAAAACACAGTGATGCAAAAATTCTGTACCTTACAACCTTTTCCGATGATGAGTACATAGTAAAGGCACTTCAGATAGGTACTAAGGGCTATATTCTGAAACAGAATTTTGAATGTATTGTACCTGCACTCCGTACCGTGATGGAGGGGCAGACGGTTTTCGGTGATGACGTCATAAACAGACTGCCGTCACTTATGCAGAAAAAGTCAGGCATAGATTACGAAAAATATGGTATAAATGATAAGGAAAAGGAAATAATCGAGCTTATTGCTGAGGGTCTCAGCAATAAGGAAATTGCGTCGGAACTGTTTCTGAGTGAGGGAACTGTAAGAAACTATCTCAGCAGTGTTCTGGAAAAACTTGATCTTCGTGACAGAACCCAGCTTGCGATTTTTTATTACAATAATAAATGATTTTTTCTTATAAATCATATTTTCGTGCCGATTAAATCGGCAGGCAGATATGAGTACGACCAAAGTAAGGGGACGCTTTCTCTTGCAAAGCGTCCCCTCTTGAAAAATAGCCCACTGGGCTTTTTTTCAATTCACCCCTCGTAAATGTACCCCAAGGGCACTTCCTTCGGGCGCGCCTCCGATGGGGTATTTCGCCGTCTGCGGACGGCGAC
>JAFQBO010000205.1 GCA_017416665.1 Oscillospiraceae bacterium | reverse complement strand
TTTGGTGAAAAGGATGGCTGTGCAATAGCCTATAACTATAAAACAGGCGAAATTTTAGTTTGTGTCAGCAAACCGAATATTGACCCGATTAAAGGTTACGCTGATATTGAAAATCTTCCTAACGGCAGTCTGCTCTGTAAGGCGTTCAGCACAACTGTTCCGGGCTCTACGCAAAAGGTTGCTACACTTATTGCCGCATCTGAAACGATGGGAATGGATAAACTGAAAGAAAAGTCCTACAGCTGTGAGGGTGTCTACAAAAACAAGACGGATCTTGATATTATCTGCCATAATGAATATGGTCACGGAACTCAGAATATTACAGAGGCATTCGCAAACAGCTGTAATCCGTTTTTTGCACAGCTTGTTGAAGACCCTGACTGGTCAATTTCAGATATAGAAAAGGTTTATAACAGAATGGGCATTTCTGTAAATAATTCAGAGCAGGAAAATATACTTGTAAGCGGTATTGTATGTGACTATGCATCAACCGATCTGAAAAACAAAAATGAATTCGATACTCAGTGGGGTTGCATAGGACAGGGTACGACTATGGTAAGTCCGTGTCAGATGATGATGTGGGAAAGTGCTATTGCAAACGGTACAGGCAGAGCGACTGTTCCGTATCTTATCGACTATGTAACAAATGTAAACGGAAGAATTACCGAAACAGCCGAAACCACTCACACTGAACAGCTTTTTTCTGCGTCTACGGCAAAGGATGTAAGAGAAATTATGCTCGAAAACGGTAGTAACAACTATTCCGGAATCGGTTATCCTGTCGGAGTTAAAAGTGGTACGGCTCAGGTTAAACATGGTGATGAAGAAAACTCTCTGCTGACAGGCTTTGTTGACGATGAAAGTTTCCCGATCGCTTTTGCAATTCTTATCGAAAACAGAGAAAGTCATGAGGTTTCAACAGATCATATTGCGTCTGTGATGCTGGATAGTTTAAAGTGATAATTGCGGATATATTACACAAAATTATATGCAGTTATTGACTTTTTTTCGATTATAGCTTATAATAAAGGTAGTATTATGAAAAGTACTGCCTTTTAATTTGCTAATAATTTGTAGGGGTCGATGCCCACATCGACCCGAATGGTTAAATTAATGATTTATTTGTGGGCTGATGTGGGCATCAGCCCCTACATATTTGTCGTTTATGACGGGAGGAAAAAATGAAACTTCGTAAGAAAATTATTACACTTGCAACTCTTCTGACAGTTGCCGCAACGGGTGTGGCATCGACATTTGCAGGCTCTGTTACAGCTGTTGACACAAACAATGATGACTGGCTTCATGCTGTAGGAAGCAGACTTTATGATAAGGACGGCAATCAGGTATGGCTGACAGGTGCAAACTGGTTTGGTCTTAACTGTGGTGAGGCTGCTCCGCACTATCTCTGGAGTGTTGACGTTGATGATGCTCTTGAATCAATCGCAGATCATGGTATTAATGTTATTCGTTTTCCTATTTCATCAGAACTTCTGATTTCATGGATGAACGGTACTCCAAATCCTGTTTCAAGCGTTCAGGCAAATATTGATCCTGCTTACACTATTAATGCGGATTTCTGTAATGCAGACGGAAGCCTTAAAGACAGTATGCAGATTTTTGATGTTATCATGCAGAAATGTAAAAAATACGGTCTTAAAGCGTTTATAGATATTCACAGTCCGCATACAGACAATTCAGGTCATAACTATCCGCTGTGGTACGGCAAGGAAACAACAGATGGTACTATGGTAACAACTGATTTATGGATTGACTCACTTGTGTGGCTTGCTGACAAGTATAAGAATGATGATACACTTCTGGCATATGACCTTAAAAACGAACCTCACGGAAAAGGTCAGGAGGGCAGTGCGGCAGCTAAATGGGACGGATCAACTGATGAAAACAACTGGGCATATGCATCAACAAGATGTGCAAATGCTATTTTGGATGTAAACCCTAATGCACTTATTCTTATTGAGGGTGTTGAACAGCATGTAAGAAACGATAGCTTCACATGGGGACAGCCTGACTCCGAATCAAATCCTCCATACTATCCGGGATGGTGGGGTGGTAACCTCAGAGGCGTAAAGGATCATCCTGTTGATCTTGGCAGTGAAGAAAGAAACAGCAAGATTGTTTACTCACCTCATGACTATGGCCCTGCCGTTTACGATCAGACATGGTTCCAGAAGGACTTTACAACTCAGACACTCCTTGATGACTACTGGTATGATACATGGGCATACATTAACGATCAGGACATAGCTCCGCTTCTCATGGGTGAATGGGGCGGCTTTATGGACGGTGACAGAAACGAAAAGTGGCTTACACTTCTCCGTGACTACATGATTGAAAACCATATCAACCACACATTCTGGTGTCTTAACACAAACTCAGGTGATACAGGCGGTCTCTGGACTTCATTTGCATTCAGCCCTGCAACAGGGTCTGAAATTGAATGGGATACTGAAAAGTATGCTCTCTTTGAACCATCACTCTGGCAGACAGGTACAACAGGAAAATATATCGGTCTTGACCACGAAGTACCACTCGGTATCAACGGAACAGGTATTACAGTATCAGACTATTACGCAAACTATGCAGCATCAGAGGGAAGTAACCTCGATTCAGACGGCTCTGTAAAACCTCAGGATCCTATTACACCGTCAGATAATCCTACTGAAGCTCCTACAGAAGATACATCATCAGATGCTGAAATTGATTTCATTTCGGGTGATGTTACAAATGATAAGAAAATCAATGCTTTTGACAGTGTTGCATTAAAGCGTATGCTTGCAGGTGATTTACCGGAAGTTGTACAGGCATCAGCGGCTGATGTTACAGGTGATGGAAGTGTAAAGGTAGATGATCTTATTACTTTAAATCAGTTCCTGCTTGGAAAAGATGTTGAATTCAAGACTTATAATCCTTAATTTATGCAATAGTGAATTTGTAGGGGACGGCGCCTACGACG
>JAFQBO010000204.1 GCA_017416665.1 Oscillospiraceae bacterium | reverse complement strand
CATGTTGGGTCACCTGAGAATAATTCGTTATATGACTGAATACTTGCGAATTTAACCATTCTGAACTTCATAACCATATGGTCAATAAGTTCCTGTGCTTCTGCTTCTGTGATTTTTCCTTCGTCCAAATCACGCTGAATGTATATGTCGAGGAATGTTGAAATTCTTCCCACACTCATTGCCGCACCGTTCTGGGTTTTGATAGCCGCAAGGTAGCCGAAATAGAGCCACTGGCAGGCTTCCCTTGCATCTGAAGCAGGTTTTGAAATATCAAAGCCATAGCTTTCAGCCATAATCTTCATTTCTTTGAGTGCCTTTATCTGCATGCTTATTTCTTCACGCTGACGGATTACGTCATCACGCATTTTACCATTGCCGCAGAAGTGAAGATCTTCTTCCTTTTTGGCAACAAGTAAATCAATACCATAAAGAGCAATTCTTCTGTAGTCGCCGACAATACGTCCTCTGCCGTATGTATCAGGAAGACCTGTAATAATTTTATTTTTTCTTACTGCACGCATTTCAGGTGTGTATGCGTCAAAAACGCCCTGATTGTGTGTTTTGTGATATTCAGTAAAAATCTTGTGAAGCTCAGGACTTGGTTCATATCCATAAGTTCTGCATGCTTCTTCTGCCATCTTGATTCCGCCAAAAGGCATAAAAGCTCTCTTTAAAGGCTTGTCTGTCTGAAGTCCGACAATCTTTTCAAGATCCTTTAATTCTGCGTCCAAATATCCGGGTTTGTGAGATGTGATTGTTGATACTATATCTGTATCCATATCAAGGACGCCGCCCTTTGCACGCTCTTCCTTCTGAAGCTCCATAAGTCTGCCCCAGAGCTTGTTTGTCGCATCTGTAGGACCTTCAAGGAATGATTCGTCACCATCATAAGGAGTATAGTTATTCTGTATAAAATCTCTTGTGTCAATTTCTTCTGTCCATTTTACGCCTTTAAATCCGTGCCACTGTTCAAATCTTTCCATAAAAATTCCTCCTTATTATAAGTAAAAAAACATTAATATTGGTTATCAAATGGAATTTAAAAATAACCAGTTTTCTACCGTACATATTGTAACATTTGCACGGAAAGTTGTCAAGGCTAATTTATTATAAAAAGGATTTGTTATTAAAGTTTTATTTGTCTATTTTTAAATTATGACTGAAAAATACATAATCAGACTGTATAATTCAAGGATTTCTTCTGTATTGCATATTTTTTTCTATAACATTTCTTTCTGAATTTCATAAGCAATAATACGCATTGTCTTAACAATTTTTTTGTATTGTGCATACTTTTTCATGTATGAGACATCATTAACTGAAAGAGGTAAATATTTTATATTAAAAAAATCATCACAAAAGATAATATTAAAAACAAGACCACCATATAATGCAGTTATCTTAAAATTATCTGCTGAGATATGTATATTATAATTTTCCATAAAAACAGGTGAAAGTTTTTTTACAAGTACTTTAACATCAGGATTTTTTATAGATTTGAATTTTATGTATCGGAGCTTTTCGATTTTGTATTTTAAAACAACATGATGAAGAACAGCAAAAACAAGAACAATAAACATTTCAGGTACAATCAGATACGGGTTAAAAAACATAATTACAACTGCCAGGACAAAAGCAAAAAAGCATAAAAAACGTATAATACTCATTTCATTTATAATAGACGAGGGCTTTCTTGCAATATATAGTTTATTTTTCATAACGTAACATTTTCCAATCAGATAAGATTATTTTATTTATATATTATAACCTATTAAGATTAGTATGTCAATATTTAATAATCAGTTATGGTAATATTCTTGTGAAAGGAGTGTCTGAAATGGCATTTTATCAAAGAATACGGGATTTAAGAGAAGACGCTGACAAAACACAGTCTGAAATTGCAGAGTATCTTGAAACCACAGCACAATATTACGGAAAATACGAAAAGGGCGAACGTGAGCTTCCTTTTTCAAGGGCAATACAGCTTGCCGATTATTATGATGTAAGTCTTGATTATCTTGCAGGTCGTAAATCCTACAGAACGCTCAATTCTGACGAAGAAAATATTCTCAATTGCTGGAACAGTCTTTCCGAACGCAGTCGTGGCAAAGTTGAATATCTGATCGCAGAACTTCTGAAAAATGAAGCTTTTTTAAAAGAGGCAAAATAATAAAGAACTGACAATAAAAAATAATTCATTCATTATAATTTTAATGCTATGTTTCTGAAAAAACCATAACATTTCCACAAATACAAATAATTCCCTTGAATAAACCAAAATTTAGTAGTATAATAGAAAAGTTGGTGTTTTAAAGATATAAAAAAGAGGTAATGAATTATGAGTGAACAGAATCAGAAAAAAGATCAGAAACTTAAACCCAAACTGTTTTCGGTAATGAAAAATTACAACAAAGGTCAATGTGTAAAGGACATAGTTGCCGGCATCATAGTTGCGATTATAGCACTGCCACTGTCAATTGCACTTGCCCTTGCGTCCGGCGTTGGTCCTGAAAAAGGACTTTATACGGCAATAGTAGCCGGCTTTATCGTATCGTTTCTCGGAGGAAGCCGAGTACAGATAGCAGGTCCGACAGCGGCATTTGCGACAATAGTTGCCGGAATAGTAGCGACCGAAGGCATGGACGGACTTATCATTTCCACGGTACTTGCCGGTATAATCCTCATACTGATGGGACTTTGCCGATTCGGAGCATTAATAAAGTACATACCGGGAACAATCACATCCGGTTTTACGTTTGGTATTGCGGTAACAATTTTAATAGGACAGGTAAAAGACTTTCTCGGACTCACATTCAGGCACTCACCTGTTGAAACGATGGATAAAGTAAAGGAAATAGTTTCAAATATCGGAACAATAAATTTACAGGCACTTACAATCGGACTTGTGTCACTTGCAATACTGATTTTCTGGCCGAAAAAGCTCCAGAAAATACCTGCATCACTGATTGCCGTGCTTGTCTGTTCAGCGATGGTCAAGATTTCGGACATGGACGTAAACACAATCGGTGATTTATACACAATCACATCAGCCCCACCAACACTTACAATTCCTGAAATATCATTTGACAGAATAAAAGCTCTTATTCCTGATGCATTTACAATTGCAGTTCTGGCAGGAGTTGAATCACTTCTGTCATGCGTTGTTGCTGATGGTATGATAGGTTCAAAACACCGTTCAAATATGGAACTTGTAGCACAGGGAGCGGCAAATATCGGTTCAGCACTGTTTGGCGGTATTCCTGCGACAGGAGCAATAGCAAGAACAGCGGCGAATGTCAAAAACGGCGGACGTACACCAATAGCAGGAATGGTACATGCTGTAGTAATTCTTGTGATACTCGTACTGCTTATTCCATACGCCTCACTTATTCCTATGCCTACAATAGCCGCAATTTTATTTGTGGTAGCTTATAACATGTGTGGCTGGAGAAACATCAGAAATACGTTTAAAACCGCACCTAAGAGTGATATTATTGTACTTGTGACAACACTTGTACTTACTGTTGTATTTGATCTTGTAGTTGCGATTGCGGTAGGACTTATACTTGCGGCAGCACTCTTTATGAAGAGAATGGCAGAGGTTACAGAAGCCCATGCCTGGGTTGAGTATGATGACGAAGATACAGATCCGGATCATATTCTTCTCAAGAAGATACCACCTGCAACAAAGGTTTACGAAATCAACGGACCTATGTTTTTTGCGGCAACAGATAAGTTCAATTATATTTTTGATACCAAAAACACAAAGGTTTTGTGTATCAGAATGAGAGATGTTCCGGCTATTGACGCATCGGGAGTAGACACGCTTCTTGATATAGTAAAGCGATGCAGAAAAAATAAAATTCAGATTGTATTTTCACATGTAAATGAACAGCCGATGAATGTAATGAAAAAGGCTGGTTTTGTGGAACTGGTAGGAGAAGAGAATTTCTGCGATCATATAGATACAGCACTCAAAAGAGCCGAAGTACTTGAAAACAAATAATTTATGTAAGGGCGACCATTGGTCGCCCTCAGTTTGTCGAAAAAGTTCCTGTCGAAACGATTTTTCAAAATTAAAAGTTTCGGTCAAGCCTTTTCAAAGGCTTGCGGTTTCCAAAGGCAGAGCCTTTGGTCGCCATCCGCAGATGGCGAAATACCCCATCGAAGGCGCAT
>JAFQBO010000203.1 GCA_017416665.1 Oscillospiraceae bacterium | reverse complement strand
TCTGTATGCAAATGAAATACGTTTTGAGATGTGTAAGCTTGCAGCAGAGTCTGACAAGCGGTATGAAGTAAGTGATTTTGAAATCAGAAGGCAGGGAAAGAGTTATTCGGTTTATACCGTAGAGCATATCAGAAATTTATATCCTGATGACATTATATATATGCTTCTTGGAAGTGATATGCTTCTTTCGTTTGACAAGTGGTTCAGATTTGAAGATATACTCAAAAACGTTGCTCTTGCAGTTGTGTCAAGAGAAAATGATGATATTGATGATTTGAAAAAGAAAGCTTGTGAACTTCGCAAATACGGGCAGATCGAACTTCTTAGTGCAGAACCTTTTCCGGTTTCTTCAACAGAAATCAGAAATAAAATAAAAAATAGTGAAAAATATTCTTGCTATTTACCCGAAAAAGTAGTACAATATATAAGATTGAACAACTTATACAGGTAACAGGTTGGTGATATTTTTGTATGATATTGAATCTATAAAAGAATTTTTAAAAAAACGTTTGTCTGAAAAAAGATTTGAGCATTCTCTTAACGTAGCTGATGAATGTCAGAAACTAGCAGAACATTATGGTGAAGATGCAGATAAAGCTTATTTTGCCGGACTGGTTCATGATGTCTGCAAGGAGGTGCCACCTGATGAATTAAGACAGCAGGCTATAGACAGCAATCTTTCCATGACAAAAGCCGAGCTTGAAACAAAGGCTTTGTGGCACGCAGTTGCAGGTGCAGGATTTGTCAGAGATAAAATGAATATCAGTGACAATGATATTATTAATGCTGTCAGATTTCATACTATAGCCAGAGCGGGAATGTCGAGGCTGGAGGAAATAGTTTATATCGGCGATCTTATATCTGCTGACAGAAATTATAAAGATGTCAAACGTCTGCGTAAGCTTGCTTATCAGGATATAGACAAGACAATGTTTGAAGCACTTGTTTTTGCAATAGAAAGCGTATTAGAGAAAAAAGGCATGATACCGGATTATACCATGAATGCATACAATCAGTATGTTTATATAAATAACAAACATAATTAAGTGAGGGAGCTTATATGGTAAAGAAAAACAAGCTGAGGATATTCGGGGATATTATTTTACTGATCATTACATTGGTTTTTGCAGTTTTTTTGATTCGTTCGATTTTCAGTTCGCTGATTGCTTCAACCCAGCCTTTTATTTCTAGTATAGGGCAACTTGAAGCCGATACAAATAACTATGTTTTAAGACCGGCAGAACCGGGGTCTTTGTATGACGGTCTTGATTTTGATCAGTATATCGAGGGACAGTATACTGTTCTTGGTCTTGGAATGGACGAAGACGGGCTCAATACTGACGTAATGATGCTTTTTATATTTGATATAAACGCCGCAAAAATAAATATTCTTCAGATACCTCGTGACAGCTATGTAGGTCCTGAGTTTACAAATTCTGAAGTAGGAAAGATAAACAGTGTCTATTCGCAGGGAACAGCGAGCGGTTCAGGTATAAACAAGGTAGTAAAGTGCGTGCGTGATCTTGTACAGATACCGATCGACAGCTATATAGCAATAAAATGTACAGATGTTGCACCTGTTGTTGATGCTATGGGCGGAATACCGATGAATGTTCCTGACGATATAATATATGAACATGACAAGATAATCAAAAAGGGTGAGCATGTCCTTACAGGTGAACAGTCCGAATGGTTTGTAAGATACCGTCATGACTATCTTGAAGGTGATATCGGACGAATGAAGGCACAGAGATTTTTCCTTGCTGCCGCATTCCAGAAAGTACAGAGTCTTGGCACATTAAAGATATTGAGCATATATCCTACACTTCAGGAATATATCATGTCAGACCTGACTATGGACGAAATAGGAATGCTTTGTGATTTTGCTCAGACAGTTACTATGGATAATGTAATGGCAAGAATGATTCCCGGCGAAGAAATTTCTCCCGGAGAAATAAACGAGCAGTACGGCTGGTCACTTCACAAACAGGAAACAGCTGATATCTTAAACGAATTTTTCAGACCTTATCAGGAAGACGTAGACGCTGATGCACTTAAAATTCCTGAAGTAAAAAATACAGTAAGTTATTATGAAAATGATGGTGACAATTTCGGTGATATTATCGCCGGAGAGGTAGATGCAGTTACAAAGAGAGAAGATGCAAATTCTTTGCTCGATTGAAAGGAATGAATTAAATGGAAATACAGGAAAAACTCAAGAAAATAGTACAGACACTTGACTCGAAAAAAGCTGAAGGAATAGAAGTTCTTGGTATAAGAGACCTTACAGTACTTGCAGATTATTTTGTAATAGCAAATGGTACAAGCACAACTCATACAAAGACACTTGCAGAAGAAGTTGAATATCAGCTTTCACAGGCAGGTGTAAAGCCTACAAGAACTGAGGGACACAACGGTTCAAACTGGATCGTTATAGATTACTCCGACATAATAGTTCACGTATTTTACAAGGAAACAAGAGATTTTTATCAGCTTGAAAGACTATGGGCTGATGGTGAACACGTTGACATT
>JAFQBO010000202.1 GCA_017416665.1 Oscillospiraceae bacterium | reverse complement strand
TAGTAGGGGCGAGCATTGCTCGCCCGTTAGCATAAAATAAACTTTTTCGATAAACTGAGGTAATATCGCACAATCTTTGTGCAATGTTGCCTTAAAACATTCCCACACTGTTCCATTTAACTTCAAAAACACCCGTTGTGTTGGTGTTTGCCGTGGCAATCATGATTTCATGCGTACCCGAAAGATATGTGCTGTATTCTTCGTAACCCCATAGAGTAAATTCGGGAATGTTGTCAACACGAAGCTCCCACAGCCTTGTATTGCTTATCTCCTTCACAGAAAATGTAACCTTTACAGGTGCTTCACCGAAATCAATCGTTACACGCTTACAGTTTTTCAGCTCAAGTAAAGCAGAATTTGAAATTACATAATCCTTAAAACTGAGCTGTGAACCACCGCTGATATATACCTCAAGAGCATTTCTGTCAGCCTCTGTTACAACTCCGTCAAAGTCGAAATCGGCACGCAACGCACTTTTCGATTCATAGGTCCTTTTGCCTATTAATCTTTTCATTTCACTCAAATCTGTTGAATTAACAATACCATTTCCGGTAACATCGCCATAAAGCCATTCTGTCGGAAATTCAACATCACTGACGATAATTTCAACAAGATTTTCAGTGTTGCTGTACTTGTATGGCTCACACTCGCACTCAACTGTAACAGTTGAAATAACGCCTTTTTTCAGCGTTCCCACGCTCACACGTCCGATATAATGATAATCACTGTCATCGTCTAAAATAATGCTGTCGAAGTGCTTCCCATGAACCGCCTGCTGAAAAGAGGAGTAAACCGAAAGAAGTTCTTCATTACGCTGAGGAAACGTGAATTTCAGTGTAATTTTACGGTTTTCATACACTGTACTTCCGAAAAAATCAGTCAAATCAAGTGAACCGCCTGTACCGGGAATGTCAAGGTAATTCGACTTTACCGCCGCTTCTCCGATTGTCACCGAAGAAAGATAAATCCCGAATTCAGACGTATGAATATTCCCAAAAGTTACTCCTTTCATGTTACTCCTCTCCTTTTGAAGCGTGCCATACTGCCGAGTTTTCTGTCCATTTCGTTTGCAATACCACCTACGAGTGATTTGCCGTCAAGATAAATTTTCTGATTTGTCAGAAGTGTTTTTATTTCATTAAGCAGGGTTACAACCTCACTGTTGCCGACACTTCCGTTCATTCGCTCTGCTACCCTGTCAATCCACTCTGTGTTGTGTTCAAGCGGAATAATCGCCTCTGCACCATCTTCGCCGACACGGGCGATGTGCTCTTTGGTTACGATACCGCCTGTTGCGTAATGTGGGATTGAAACACTTTCTGCTGAAACTGTTGCAGATATTCCACTGAAAGTGATACCCGACATTATCGAAGCAATATTTTCTGCTATACCCGAAACGGCATTATATACCTCCCATGCTTTCTGAGAAATCCCGTTTCCGAATGTGCTCATCAGATAACTTCCCGAAGCTGAAGCATCAACGCCGAGTGCATTAATAACAGCATTACTGACCGTATTACAAGCTGATACAACTGACGGAATTGCACTTCTGATTCCGTCAGACATCTTTGCTGTACCTTCTGCCGCAGTTCCGCCTATTCTGTTCCACTCCTGACGGCTTTTATGATACAGCTTGTTAAGTTCGGACATCTGAGTTTGTGTTACAGACGGCATACCTTTTTCGATAGCGTTATTCATTTTCCGGATATATTCAGGAATTAAGGAAATCTGATTATCAAAAAAAGAGGAAATTTTGTCTGATTTATTGGATGATTCCGTATAATCAGATTTGAATTCTGCATTTAAATCAGGTATTCCGATATTATTGGCAGAAAATGTTTTACTGATATTTTCAAACGCCTTGTGTATTCTTAATGCGTTTTTCTGGGCATTATCTGCCACACTGTCAATATTTCTGTTAGCGGCCTCTGTTCCTGAAATAACAATTTTCCCGATTAATTCAAACAGTTCCAAACGTCACAACTCCTTTCGCAAATGTATTTTCAATGTCACATATTGTATTAAAAAGCTTTTCTTCATCCGCATCCTGTGGAATTACAGAAAGTCTGAAATCCTCCCATGATTTAGCGGTTTCCTTATGAAGCCAGAATTCCCACACCTGTGCTTCGTTTACAACTGCAAAAAATTCATCAATGAATTCTGAAAAACGAGCTGTACGGATATATTGTTCCAAAAGCAGCAACGGTTGTGAATATCGGCTGAAAAGCAAATCAAAAAATCTCATACTTCCGAAAGAAACAATCCGGAAACAGCCGAAAAAAAATCCTTCATTTCCTTTTTTTCAAAAACAGCTTTTAAGAGTCTGATAAAATCAGCAGGTGAAAGCATTGCTATTTCTTTTGCTGTAAGACCGCTGAGTGCCGAAAGAAACGCAAAAATTTCGTTTTTGCAGGAAGAAATGTTACGACATACAATACCTGTTATTTCAAAAGCAATAGCCGCACCCATTTTTCCTGCATCATTGTATGTATTGTTAAAACAGTTCTTCAACTCTGAAACTCCGCATTTTGCCATAATATCACACATTGGAAAAATGTCATCTGCTGATAAATTTCTGATACTGAAATTATTATTTTCCATTTTAAAGTTTCCTTTCACAAAATGTTTTGCCGACAGCTTTAAAACTGCCGGCAATAAAATCAAACAGTTTCCTCAGTAAGAATAATAATCGGAAGAGTACCGGCATTTGTGTCGGAAGTATCTGCGACCGCCTCAAAAACATATTTACTGCCTGAAATCTCCTTGTTTTTCATGTCAAGCTCAAGACCACTGGTACAAAGTGCCTTCTTAAAGATGATAACCATAAGCTTTCCGTCATC
>JAFQBO010000201.1 GCA_017416665.1 Oscillospiraceae bacterium | reverse complement strand
TGTACCCTAAGGGAACGACTGTTTCCGGTTGCTGATATTGTTACGCCGAATATTCCCGAGGCTGAGGTTCTGTCGGGTATGAAGATAAATTCTGCCGATGATATGGAAAAATCAGCGGAAATTATCAGTCACGGCTTTGGCTGTACGGTACTTCTCAAAGGTGGACACAGTGTTAATGATGCAAGTGACCTTTTGTATCATGACGGAAAATTCAGATGGCTTATCAGCGAAAAAATAAACAATCCGAATACGCACGGAACGGGCTGTACGCTTTCCAGTGCAATAGCCTCAAATCTTGCAAAAGGCTGTGATATGATAAAATCTGTGGAGCAGGCTAAAGAATATGTTACGGGTGCAATCTCGGCAGGACTTGATCTGGGAAAGGGCAGCGGCCCTTTGAATCATATGTATAAATTGAAAGGATAGATTATGAGAGAATATAAAACACAGATGCAGGCGGCAAAAATGGGAATTATTACTCCTGAAATGAAAATTGTCGCTGAAAAGGAATTCATGAATGAAAAGAAACTTTGTGAACTTGTGGCAAAGGGTGAAGTTGCAATACCATGTAATATAAATCATAAAAATATTTCGCCTGAGGGCATCGGAACAGGTCTTCGTACAAAGATAAATGTAAATCTCGGTATTTCCGGTGACTGCAATGATTATTCGGTTGAAATGCAGAAGGTTGATATGGCTCTGAAGTACGGGGTTGAGGCTATTATGGATCTGAGCAATTACGGAAAGACAAGTAAATTTCGTACGGAGCTTATAGAAAAATCACCTGCGATGGTCGGTACTGTTCCGATGTATGATGCTGTCGGCTATCTTGAAAAGGATCTGCTTGAAATTACAGCAAAGGACTTTCTCAAAGTAGTTGAGGCACACGCAAGGGAAGGCGTTGACTTCGTAACAATTCATGCGGGAATAAACCGCCGTACGGTTGAGGCGTTTATGCGTGACAAACGAAAAATGAACATTGTTTCCCGAGGCGGTTCACTGCTTTTTGCATGGATGATGATGACTGAAAATGAAAACCCGTTTTATGAATACTATGATGAAGTACTGGAAATTCTCCGTGAATACGATGTTACAATAAGCCTTGGTGACGCACTCCGTCCGGGCTGTATTGACGACAGTACTGATGCAGGACAGATCTGTGAACTGATTGAACTGGGAAATCTTACAAAACGTGCATGGGAAAAGGATGTTCAGGTTATGGTCGAAGGTCCGGGTCATATGGCAATGAACGAAATTGAGGCAAACATGAAGCTTCAGAAACGTCTTTGCCACAACGCTCCGTTTTACGTTTTAGGGCCTCTTGTAACTGATATTGCTCCCGGCTATGACCACATTACCTCTGCAATAGGAGGTGCGATTGCGGCGGCAAGCGGTGCGGATTTTCTCTGCTATGTGACTCCTGCCGAGCATCTCAGACTGCCTGATGTAAATGACGTAAAAGAGGGAATTATAGCAGGCAGAATTGCTGCACATGCCGCTGACATTGCAAAGGGCATTCCTCGTGCAAGGGAAATCGACAATAAAATGTCTGAGGCACGTCACAGAGTTGACTGGGAGGAAATGTTCTCACTTGCCATTGACGGCGATAAGGCAAGAGAGTATTTTGAAAGTACTCCGCCGTCTGACAGGCATACATGTTCGATGTGCGGTAAAATGTGTGCGGTAAGAACTACAAATATGATTCTTGAAGGCAAAAAGGTTGAGTTCTGCTCTGAAAAGTAAAGCTGTAAAATTTCCTGCCGATTAAATCGGCAGGAATCAGCTTGTCGAAAAAGTCCTTATAGAAAAGATTTTCAAAACTAAAAGTTTTGATCAAACTTTTTCAAAAGTTTGCGGTTTCCAAAGGCAGAGCCTTTGG
>JAFQBO010000200.1 GCA_017416665.1 Oscillospiraceae bacterium | reverse complement strand
TGTCAGACTTAATACTGGACAATAGTGTTTCTACTGTATAGTTATTAACGCTGTATCTTGCCATTTTTACACCCCTAATGATATCAGTTTATATAGGTTCTATCGCATATGTACTTCACAGGCACTTCCTCGGTACACCAGACCTCATTCTCGGTAACTCCGAACCTGTATCCGTCCTTATTCATCTCCGATGCTGATATTTTCAGCACAACAGGATTCTTATGCCAACGTTCGGCTGACTGCCAAGCCTTGCTTATATCAGCCTGCATATGTACAGCGTGTCGCTTCATCTTCTTTATAGCTCCGCTTTCTTCAATGGCTTCAAGAGCCTTTGTAGTCGTTCCGTGATACAGGAACTCAGGAGGTTCACAATTCTTCAACTCAGGTTCAATCCAAGGAACAGAATGTCCCTGACAACACTTGATTTTTTCGTGGCTTTCATCAAATCTGTAACGTCCCTTGTTGTCTTCGGCTACGATCTGTTCCAGCAGTTCACGGTCCAGCCTATAGCTGCTGTGACGGTTAACGCCGTCTATAAGCTGTTCTACTGATACCCAACCATGTTCGTCCATATCAAGTCCTGCTTTTTCAGGCTGGTGACGAAGGAGCAAACACAGATATTTCGATAATTCGTTCATCTTATCACCTCATTCAAATGGAATTTGAATATACACACCTTCCAATTAAGTGAATTACGAGTTAGTAACTTACGAGTATATTATTTTTGCCGTCTAAAAAGGTTAAGTATTATTGCTCAAGGAATTCCTTTATATCACTTATCCATGAAGTATCCTCATTTTCAAACTTATCAAGGAAATGAATGAAGTTCGTGCTTCCTGATACTTCATCACCCTTATCCACTTCTTTTACACGTTCACGCATTTCTGGATAGCTTCGCTTGAATATCTTTGAGCAAAGCTCCTTGACCTGATCAGCATGGGCATCATAATTGGCAACTCCGGTTAGTTCCTCTATTATTCTTCCATTAGTCTTTTTTCCTTGATTTCGCAGATCTGCATCGCCAAAATGCGACAGAACGATCTGCATTGTACATGGATTGGCGAAGATGACCACCTTGTCGGTTACTCCGGATTTAGCATGAAAACCGTTGATCTTGTTCTTGATCAAAGAATACTCTCTATATGGAGCCTTGTCTGTATCGCAAAATACCAGTATAACTTCGTAAGCGTCATTATTGTACGCATCTTGATATCTTGCGAAAATATTTGAAGCACTTTTGGCGTTAATCGGATAAAAGTCATAAATGTCTGTACGCCATACATTAAGCTGAAGAAGCCTGTTGAAGTATTCAGTATCTTCAAGTCCTTCGCATATAACGCATACTCTGTGTCTATAACTAATTGGAGGTTTAGCCATTATTCTGCACCTCCAGCAAAGATTCGAACAAATCAGGCTCAGGAAGAGCTCCAAATACGCCTCGCTTGTATTTTTCAACAAGATCGCTCGTATCTCTTACTCCGTCCTTTTCAGCAGTAAATTCAGATAATGAATACAGATACGCATTCTCCATGTCTTTATGAGCAAACCATATCTGCTCTTTTCTGAACAGCTTCTGGCAATCAAGCAGAGTAATATCGTGAACCGTGCAGATAAGCTGTGCCTTTGTGTTGAGCTCATTGTTAAACATAGCTATTATAGCTCTAACGAGCTTGAAATGAAGGCTATTGTCAAGTTCATCCACTACAAGTATACGACCATTTTCAAGGGCATCTATAACATAGCTTGCAAGGCAAGCTATCTTCTTGGTGCCGGTTGAGTCAAAAGTAAGACTTGGAACAGTCAGACCTTTATAGGTCGAGAACAAATGGAGCTGATCCATAAATGTTTCTGAGCCTTTTAAAACCTTTTCCTGTAAATTTAATTCACCATTCGGATCTAATACCTTAATGATATCATTATCGGCATTACCAGCTTTAAGATACTGATAATTCTCAAGGTACAGGTCAGCATTAATAATGAAATTTACTATCTTTTGTGTCTTGTCATCGGATATCTTTAGCATTTCGATAGTCTTTTTCATCGGAATATTATTCATATCCACGATATCTATCTTCTTGGCAAATGAAGTAATGATATCCTTTATTTCAGACAGAACAGAGAACTGAGAGGTATCAAGAAGGTAGATCAAAAGGTTATTTTTTGCAGTTACCTTCATTGCTGAAATAACAGCATTCTTTTCTTCCTCGTCTTCTGTATTGCAGATGTATTCCTTGTTTTTTGTATCCCTGAGCAGAATTATTGTTTCTTTCTTGTTCTTATGGACATCATAAGTGATTTTTGAGAACTTCTCAAAAATATAGTCATTCTTAGGAAAATCATACTTCAGCTCAAAGCTATATTCAAAACTGTTATCACAGAAAGATATTGCGAATTCGCAGTTCTTATCTGCATTGAATATATTCGGAACCATTCGCTTTCCCTCATTGAGCATGATGCCTCTTACAGCATCAATGCATTTAACAAAGTTAGTCTTTCCGACATTATTTGGTCCCATTATTATTGCTGATTTCAGCACATTAGTGGAGTTTACGGAAACTACATTGCTTGGAAAATGCTTGTTACGCATATCAGAACGCATAGTAAACTCTGTTTCTGTTTTATAAATAAAGCAGTTATTGACCTTCAAAGAGATAAGCATTATATCAGCTCCTAATACTTCATTTTCTTTATTATACCACCAAACAATATTTTATGCAAGTATTTTTCACAAAAAATATGTATAATCTGCTTTTGCTTAATAATTGATACAAATCACTCCCTGTGTGTAAACACAGGGAGTTTAGTCACTTTATAAACTTGTTAAAAACATTCTGAGCTGATGCCATTTCTCTGGACGTAAAAGCACAAAGCTTTACCTCTATCTCATAATCAGGATAGTCAGCAATGAACTTATTGTATGCTCTGCAGCACTGCTTAGTAGACTCACCGGCAGGATCCGGCAGATCACCGCCAAAGATACCTGAGCTTATAAGCGGAAATGATATGCTGTGAAGACCATTTTCCATTAATACGCACAGAGAATTATAGTACGCATCGAATAACTCCTTAAAAGCTGTAGGAGTATATGAGAAGTCAGGACCTACAGCGTGAATTATATTCTTAGCATTTGTCATGTTGAATGCAGGAGTTATGACAGTATCTCCATCATTTAACGGAGTCTTATACGCAGAGCAAGCCTGTGTCAGCTCCTTGAGACCTGCTTTCTGGAATATAACTCCACAGATTCCACCGCCAGCCCATAAACCGCTGTTTGCAGCATTTACTACTGCATCTACCGTCTGATCTGCACATGAGGAATTTATTAACTCTATTTTACTCATAATAATTGACCTTTCTTACAGCACTTCAACGCCGTGGAACAGGAAGTGTATCTTGTCTATTCGCTTATCTGTATGCCAGTGTCCAAGATACCATGCTTCGTATTCGAGCTTATCTTCGATAGTGTCCAGCCATTGTTCTGTGCTGTTATCTACTCTGGACTGATCAATACTTGAAAGGAAGCACTCAGTAGGTATATATTTGGCAGGACAGGTATGAGAGAAAACAACGTCTATTTTGTTTTCGGAGAGCTGCTTTTCCACATATTCCTTTATTGTCGGCGAAGGCTGCTCGTCCGGCCACCACTTATAGCCATTTCTCAAACGATAATACTTATCAACACTGTAAGCTCCGCCGATTACTATACATTTCTTCCCTTCAATCTCAAAGATTTCACCATCTATAGGGAATAATAGGTTGGGAAAGTCTTCTTCGTACATGACACGACCGCCATTCCACTCCTTTTCTTCGTAAGAAGCTATGTTTTGAGGACGGTTCTCATGGTTACCATGAATGCAGAAGAAAGTAGATTCGAGTTTGCTCATTGCAGTCTTGAGTCCTCTATCGTGCAGTGTGCCTGTGTAGTTTACTCCGACATCCCCGAGAATAACGATTATGTCATCTTTAGATGGCCTATGCCTTATGAACAATTCATATATTGGATCAAGTTCACCGTGTATATCTCCTGTTATATATACCATTCTTTTCACCTGCTTTCAGTATTATTTCTTATTTTAGACTATGATAGCACAAGCTTTTCTGCTTGTCAAGGCATTTATTTTCATCATAAGGCTCAAATAAGCCAGTTATATATATTTCTTCAACATAATTCTCAACATCGTCGAGAGTCCATTCCTTATGGAAAGTCAAATTCAACGGGAAATGCGTACCTTTTTGATATAACTGGACTTCATATTCAAATCCGTTATAGACTTGTTTTCCCGTGTTGTCACACATTTCCCATTTTTTAGCTGTTATGAAGTATTTTTGAGCAGCTGTACCATCGAATCTTTTCTGATAAAAGTACTTTACCGCATCACAATCTATATCACTTGGAGGATATCTTTTGTATCCTTTTTCTTCAAAATCCTTATCTTCCGCCATATTTAGCTCCTTTATATAAAACAGCTTGAAACCGAACCTCGGCTGCCTTGAAGCCGCAATAGAATATAGACCACTTGGTCGGCTTATAACTTAGCCCTTGAACTAAAACTAAAAAGTCATGAATAACACATTACTACTACAATAACCATGAACAATGACGTTTTCGAGCTTTAGGGATAAGCTTTAACCCGATATACCA
>JAFQBO010000027.1 GCA_017416665.1 Oscillospiraceae bacterium | reverse complement strand
CGAATTTCAGCCATTTGTAGGGGACGGCGCCTACGACGTCCCGTTAATTAAATGTAATTTTCGGCGGTGCGTCGAGGGCGCCGCACCCTACAGATGATAGGTGCAGAAAATAAAATGTTTGTGCGATAAATATAAATTTATATCACAATAAACCATCGTGCATTAATTATAATCACGCTTAAATTAAATCCGAAAATGTCCAGTCGGGACACCGACAAATAAAAATTTAAATGTCTATGATAGTTTTACATGCACGAAATCAATACGACACACTCCACATGCGTTGTTCTCGGAAAAAGATCAACCGCCCTTACTTTTTCAACTATGTATCCATTTTCGGTGAGAATTTTACAGTCTCTCGCCGCCGTTGCGGGATTACAGGAAATCATAACGATTTTTTTAGGATTCATGGATACAACAGCATCAAGTGTATTTGTATCACAGCCCTTTCTTGGTGGGTCAAGTACGATAACATCAGGCTTGGTATTGTTTTTGGCAAGTTCCTGAGCCGCTTTTCCTGCATCGGCGCAGATGAATTCTGCATTTTCAATTTTGTTTAGAGCCGCATTTTTTTGGGCATTTTCGACTGCCTGTGGGATTATCTCAACGCCGATGAGTTTGTTTACTTTGTCCGCCATTGAAAGACCTATTGTACCTGCACCGCAGTACAGGTCGAGGAGAAGTTCATTTCCGCTGAGCTGTGCAAATTCAGCCGCCTGTTGATAGAGCTTTTCAGCCTGGTATGTGTTGACCTGGTAGAAAGCCTGTGGAGCTATATCTACAGTATTACCGCACATTATGTCACTGATACAGTTTGCACCATAGAGAACAACCGTCTTTTTTCCAAGGATTACATTTGTATTGTCTGGATTTATATTCATCACAATGCTTTTGATATTACTATATTTTTCGGTAAGGTCATTGCAAAGCTGTCGGAATTGTGTTTCCGAACGCTTTGTAACCACAAAGCATATCATAAGTTCTTCTGAGTGATAACCCTGACGTATGAATATATGACGAAGCAGTCCTTTTTTTGTCTGTTCATCATATGCCGGAATATCATTATGATTTGTATAATTGATGATAAGCTTTGCAATATCCGAAAATATCTCGGGAAGAAGTTTGCAGTCGTAACCACTCATAATGCGGTGACTTCTTTTTGCATAAAATCCACAGATATTGCCGTTATCGGAAATGCCGACAGGATACTGTGCCTTGTTACGGTATCTGTCCGGATTTTCACATGAAAGAATCGGCATGAAATCAGTCTGAATTTTTCCGATGCGGGTAAAAGCATCATAAACAAACTTTTCCTTGAGTTTCGCTTCACTTTCATAGCTTATGTGTCGGAAAGAACAGCCACCGCATTTCGGAAAGTGCGGACAGTCAGATTCAATGCGATCTGCTGATGGTGTAATGACTTTATGTACTATGCCGAAACAGTAGTTTTTCAGCACCTTTACGATTTTTACTTCAAGTAGATCACCAACTGCCGTTTCAGGAACAAATACAGCCATACCGTCATATTTTCCGATGCCGTTTCCGTCCGAGGTAATATCTGTTATTTCAAGGTTTACAATTTCATTCTTTTTCAATTTATTTTTCTCCGTAAATCTGATAGATAAGTTCTTTTTTCTTCATAAGCTCATCAAATCTGTTTATGTATTCGTAAGGAAATTTATAGTTGTGAATACGGGTGATTTTACCGTTTTTTTCAATAAGCTTTGTTGACGCCGCACAGCCTGCACCGAGAATTATCTGAGTTTCGTCCATAATGAAAATATTGTAAAGACTTTCTTTACCCTTTTTGGCAAAACCGATATTTTCAAGGTTTTCAAGCGTGTTTTTCTGACGGTACAGATAGTATGGGAGCCAGCCTTTTTGCGGTAAAATATCCATACTTCTGTTTACCATATCAGCAGTCATGCTTTCGGCAAAAAGCTTTATATTGTTTTCGCCGTAGAGAGTTGCTGAACGCTTGATGGTGAGTGTGTGAACGGTAATACTTTCCGGATCAAGCTCCATCACTCTGTCAAGGGTATTCACAAAGCTGTCGTAGGTATCACCGGGAAGACCTGCAATCAAATCCATGTTGATGTTGTCAAAACCAATCTCACGGGCGGTTTTGTATGCATTTATTGTGTCCTGTGCGGTGTGCATTCTTCCAATGTTTTTCAGTACGTCATCATTAAGCGTCTGAGGATTTACAGAAATTCTTCCTGCTCCGTTCTGCTTTATAACACGAAGTTTGTCGTATGTTATTGTGTCTGCTCTGCCAGCTTCGACGTTGTATTCACGCACTTTTGAAATGTCAATATTTTCAGCAAGTGTTTTCATCAGAATATCAAGTTGTGAGGCTTCGATTGAAGTCGGAGTACCGCCGCCGAAATAAACTGTGTCTATTCTGAAATTCATGTCACGGACTATCTTTCCGAGAATTTCAATTTCCTTACAAAGCAGTCGGATATAATCGGGTATAAGCTTTCTTGCACTGTCGAGTGAATGTGATACAAAAGAACAGTAACTGCATCGTGTCGGGCAGAAGGGAATAGATATGTAGATACTGATGCTTTGTGGATCGACCGTTTTAAGAAGTGGTATCTGATTTTCGGCTGTCTGGTATGCAAGCTCAAGACGTCTGTCAGATGTCATGTACTGATTTCTGAGTGTGTCAAAACAGTCGTTTTTGCTGTAACCTTTGTCAATCAGTTCGGTCATTTTCCGTACAGGGCGAATACCTGTGAGCAGTCCCCATGGAGGGGTTATTCCCGTCAGCTTTTTAAGACACAGAAATACAAGACGACAGATTTCGTGTTCATATGTTTTTTCATCAGCGTACTGACTTGCAATTTTCAGTGATTTTCTTACTGTTTTTCCGTCAATACGACATACAGCAAAAAGGTAAGTGAAGTGCTTACCTTTTTTTAACTGTGTTGAAACGATGTCGCCGTCAGCATTGGTTTCATCATATAAAAATTCAAATCTTCCCGGAATAAACAGCTTGACTGTAGCTTCCGTTTCATATTTGAAATCGTGTCCTTTAAATAAAATCTTCATAAGGATTTCCTTTTAAATATGAGTTGTATTTTCTTTCGTAGTCAAGGGTTGTAGCCTGATTATGTCCCGGATATACACTGTAATCGCCGTCAAGATTGCTGAGTTTTTTCAGTGATGCAAAAAGCTGTGAGGCACTTCCGCCTGGAAAATCAGTTCTTCCCATTGACATTTTAAAGAGTGTATCGCCTATGAAAAGGTGTCTGCCACACTTGTAGCAAACTCCTCCTCTTGTATGACCCGGAGTGTGGATAACTTCAAATGAAAGTTCGTCCTGAGTAATTACGTCACCGTCTTTTATGGTTGTGTAATTTTCAACGTCTGTGTGAGGCATACCGCCTGCTGCATCGGCAAGGCTTTCTCTCCTGTCAGTAAGCATTACAGCGTCATCTT
>JAFQBO010000199.1 GCA_017416665.1 Oscillospiraceae bacterium | reverse complement strand
GTATAGGCATTAAAAAGGCAGACTTTGAAAAGCTGTTCAATTCATTCCAGCAGGTTGACAGTAAGCGTAACAGAAACATAGAAGGAACAGGTCTCGGACTCGTCATCTGTAAACAACTCCTTGAACTTATGGGCGGAAAAATTACCGTTGAAAGTGAATACGGAAAGGGAAGCAAGTTCTCATTTGTTGTTCCGCAGAAAATCGTTGACAACACTCCTGCTATTCCAAAGCTTGAAAAAACTATGGCTGTCGGTGTACTGCTGAACAATCCTTATGCAAGAAAACAACTTCTGAGAGATATTGAATGGATTGGTGCAAAGCCGATTATTTTAAGTGAGGTACAAAATCTTGATGATATGGAGTGTGACTACATAATTGTTGCGAAAGATTATTTTTCAGACGATCTTCGTGAGTACCTTACAAAACATAACAATATGAAGTGCATTATCGTTACGGAATTCGGTGCACCAAATGATATTTATTTCCCGAACGTGAAAATTATTCATAAGCCTATCTATTCGCTTAATCTTTATAACGCTATGGGTATAAGTGATTTTGAGGCAAGAGATAACCTTAATGAATACGACAGCTTTACGTTTATTGCTCCTGAGGCACTTATACTTATTGTTGATGACAATTCAGTAAATCTGAAAGTTGCAAAGGGTCTTATAGAACCTCTTAAAATGAACGTTGAAACAGCAGACAGTGCGGCAAAAGCCATAGAAATGGTAAGCAGGAAAAAATATGATATTCTGTTTATGGATCATATGATGCCTGAAGTTGACGGTGTTGAGGCTACGCACATCATAAGACGTATGCTCCCGAGCTACAAGGAAACACCTATTATTGCACTTACGGCAAATGCTGTAGGAGAGGCAAAGGAAATGTTCATCAGGGAAGGCATGAGCGATTTTGTGGCAAAACCGATTGAAATAAGAGATATTGTTTCAAAAATCAGAAAATGGCTTCCACAGGAAAAGGTACTGCCGGCTGAGAAAAAAGACAGCGTTGAGCAGGAATCATCCGACAACAATATACTTGAAATCAATACATTAAACGTAAAATCAGCGATTGAAATGCTGGGTTCTGAAAAACTTTTCAGAGTTGTGCTTAAAGAGTACTATAACTCCATTGACGAAAAGGCAAATTCAATTCAGCAGCACAGATGGGCTGAGAACTGGAATGAATATACAATAGAAGTACATGCTCTTAAAAGTACATCAAGGCAGATAGGTGCAGAGTATGTGGGAGATCTTGCCGCAGAGCTTGAGCAGGCTGGTAAGAATGGAGACTACGAACTTATCAGAGAAAAGACAGATCATATGATTGACGAATATCTCAAGTACAAGGAATTGCTTGCTCCGCTTTTCGATGAAGAATTCGGAAACACAGAGCCTCATGATACTCAGGAACTGTATGCACTTCTTGGTGAAATGGCTGAAATTCTCCACAGTTTTGATATTCTGACGATTGATGAGATTCTTGAAAAAATTGAAAAATGTGATATTCCTGAAAATCAGACTGAATATCTCGAAAAACTTAAAAAGTGCATTGATGATGCGGATATTGACAAGAGTGATGAAATTGTCAGTCAGTGGTTGCAGGAAATTAATCCTGATGACAGTACTACTGAACTTTCAAATGAAAAAATTATAGATATGCTTGACGTTCTCAAAAATGCACTCAGCAATTTTGACATAATTCATATTGATGAAGCGGTTGAGGAGCTGTCGAGATACACTTATCCACCGGAACAGCAGGAACTTTTGAAACAGATTCAGCAGTATGCACACGAAAGTGATATTGACAGCTGTATTGAAGTTACTGCAAAATGGCATACACTTCTTATTAAATAATTTATGTATGTCTATATTTTAAAATGCGGTGAAAATTTTCTTTATACGGGTATTGCCGTCAACCCTGAGAAACGTCTGAGACAGCATCTTGGACTGATTAAGGGCGGTGCAAAATTTACAAAAATTCACAAGGTACGCTGTGTTGCAGCATTATGGGAGGACAAGTCGGGTGAATACGCACGGAAGCTTGAATATCACCTGAAGAAAAATCTGTCACACTCGCAAAAGCAGTACCTTGTGGAAAATCCGCATATACCTTTTTCAACATTGGATTTTGATGTTCCCGATGGTGAAATTGTCTATGTAAATCCCGATTATTTAAACGAAAAATTTGATCTTTTATAGCAGGCAGAAATGCCTGCCGGGTGTCCCCGTAGGACGGATCGCTTCTCATTTTGTGGGAGGCGGTTTTCTTTTTGGAATGACCAGTTAGAACCTGTCTTCACAAGAAATATATTTGGATTTTTGAATATAATTT
>JAFQBO010000026.1 GCA_017416665.1 Oscillospiraceae bacterium | reverse complement strand
TCACAATCCCTGCTGAAGTTAAGGCAACAACAACAAACGAAAACGGTGAAGCTGTTGAAACAGCATATGCAGTTGTTGGTATCGACAACCTTGCTTTCGCTGACCTCACAACACTCGCTGTTGTAAACGCTCCATCTTCAATTACACTTGAAAACATGGGTGATGTTGCTTTTATCACAAAGACTTCAATCGCTGCATACCTCGAAGCTGAACTCGGTATGAATCCATACGAAGTAACAGTTGATAACAAGGATGCTGTTGTAAACTACATCGCAGCTGAATTCAAGTACAATGACAAGGAAGCTGAATGGACAACTGACGAACTCGCAGAAGTTGCTGCTAAGTTCCAGAACAAGGCTAAGCTCGCTGGTGCTACAGAAGATATGAACATCGTTGACGCTGTTGCTCTCATGATCAAGAACGAAGCTGCTATGAACCTTTCAGAAGCTACAGCTGCTAAGTTTGATCTCTGGGTAAACTCAATCACATACACAAACATGGCTGTTCTTGCTGAAGAAGGTTCAGCTATCGCTGAATACGTTAAGGGTAAGGAACTCCTCGGCTTAAAGTCATCAGTAGCTCTCCTCGGCGACGCTAACCTCGACGGCGAAGTTTCAGTTCGTGACTGTGCTACTATCGCTAAGGCTCTTGCTAAGGGTGCAGAAGAAGTTGCTAAGCTTCCAGCTTGCTCAGACTACAACCAGGACGGCGAAATCACAGTTCGTGACGCTGCTGCTCTTGCTCGTGAACTCGCTAAGAAGAAGTAATATCATAACAATTCATATAAAAAGCGTGGGTTTAACTCACGCTTTTATTTTTACATAATGATAATTAAATATATTTAATAAAATGCTTGCGTTGATTTTTATTAAATTGTCAGGTTCATATTACTTGACATGAATATCCATATATGTTAAAATATATATGATTTAAAGGAAAGGATTGATTTTATGGAGTACATACTCGAAACAAATTCACTGTCGAAAATTTATGGCAGAAACAAAGCTCTTGACAATGTAAGCATACATGTTCCTAAGGGCGGTATTTACGGTCTTATAGGCAGAAACGGTGCCGGCAAAACAACACTGCTGAAAATCATAAGCAGTCTTGCAACGGCATCATCAGGAGAATTTAAAATATTCGGAAAAACGTCATCTGAATTAAAAGGTGAAAACGTGAAAATCGGTACACTGATTGAAGCACCGGGAATTTACCCTAAACTTTCGGCTGTGGATAATATGCAGATTAAAAGCCTCACCATGGGTATAAATGATAAGCAACGCATAAATGCCCTTTTGGAGCTTGTCGGTCTTGACAGCGTACTGAAAAAGCCTGTCGGAAAATTTTCACTTGGTATGAAACAGCGTCTCGGCATGGCGATGGCACTTATCGGCAAGCCGGAACTGGTCATTCTTGACGAGCCTATCAACGGTCTTGATCCACAGGGTATTATCGAGGTGCGTGACACGATTTCAAAGCTTAACCGGGAACACAACATTACTTTCATCATTTCAAGTCACATTCTTGAGGAGCTTTCAAAAGTTGCCACCGTTTACGGAATTATTGACAAGGGCGTACTGCTTGAGGAAATCACGACTGACGCTCTCATGAACAGATGCACCGACAAAATTCAGATTGGTACAAATGATAACGAAAAAGCATGTCGCATCATTAAGGAGTTCGGTATTTCTGATTTCAGACTTTCTGATGACGGATTTATTTATATTTTTGAACAGACTGAAAAGTGTGCAGAAATTAACTTTGCCCTTGCAAAAGAAGATGTTCCTGTACACCATCTGAGCAAATGCAGTGAGTCAATCGAAAACTACTACATAAATCTTACTGACAGAAACGGAGGTAATAAAAATGCTTAACGTTATTAAAGGTGACCTGTACAAAATGTTCAGAATGAAGGCAATATGGATTTTGAATATAATTTATGTTGTGTACAACTTTCTGACATGTTATCTGCTTTCCGAATTTGACGAAATAAGAACCATTTACGGTATTGCTTCCAATATTCCAACGTTACTTTCACTGTTTGTCGGAATTTTTATGTGTCTGTTTATAAACTCAGAGTACAAAAACGGCTATATCAAAAATATTGCAGGAATCGTAACGGATAAAATCCACATAATACTCTCCAAAATTGTTGTGTCTGCCGTGTTTACGGTAATCTCAATCATAATTTATATGGTTACATCAGTAATATTTTCACTTATGTTTTTCAAGCTGGTTGATTTTGATAACATTGTTGAGGCTTTAGCCTATCTCGGTGTAATGACACTGCTTTGCATCGCACTTGGTATGATTGCTGTCATGATTGTAACAGCATTCAGAAACGGTGCACTGGCATACATAATGACAGTCCTCATTTCAACTCAGTTTATTGCGGTATTGCTGAATGGCTTATGGACAATTTTACAGTATAAGGAAATTGTATCAGAGAATTTTGATATATCACTCATATTTCTGACAAACTATTTCAACACAGAGGCTGATAATCTTAAAGGTTTTATTGTTGCAGTTGTGTATATTGCTGTTTCATCGGTAATTTCAATTTTTGCTGTCAAGAAAAAGGATATATAAATTGGGTGTCTTTGAAGGATGTCAGATCTCTTTCAGGAAAAATATAAATATTTGAAATAAAGGTATTTCAACCTGTAAAAAACTCAAATAAAAAAATCGTGCCGATTTAAACGACACGATTTTTTTAATTCTTATATTCAAAGTCCGCACATCATATCATAAAATCCTGGTATGGCAGATGTTGCAAGAATCTGTATTGCTGTCACCAGATCAACAACTGCATGACCTATAATAATCGGCAGAGGATTTCGGTTTTTATGATACATACAGCACAGAATGATTGTAAGTGGAAGAAATGACAAAAAGCGATATATAATATATCTGACATCAGGCAGGGTAGGGATAACACTGTGCTGAACGGCAAAAAAGAATGCAGGAACAATAATTGCCGCATACTTATTTTTAATTTGATTTACTCCACAACCCAGGTACAGCCCGTCTTCGGCAAACGCTGTTGTCACAGGAAGTACAAGCAGGTTGACGATAGCAAGCCATAATGGTATAGGTGCAATCAGCATAGGTGCAGCGTAGGGAAGTACGCCGTAGCAGAGAAATCCTGAAAGATACATTCCGCCTATTGCCACAAAAATAATCAGAAAAACCATTCCTGTAATCTGTTTCGGAGTTGTTCTGCCTTTTTCGTAGTTGATAAGCTTTGCATAACCGCCGTTATTTTTAGTTGCTGTAACAAGCAGAAGAATTGTTATGATGTTTACAATACTTGCGACAACAGACCAGCTGTTACTGATTTTATCAAGTTCTTTGCCAGTGATAATCGACATTATTATATATATCAGTATAAACACAATACATCTGAAAGGTAGTAAAAAAGATAGTTTTTTGTTATTCATTTATATGCTCCTGTTAATTCTGAGATTTTATCATATGTTTCAAAGCACACAGATCAAAGACATTTATTTTTGCATCACTGCATACATCAGCAGCATTTATATCGGTGATTTCATCCGAACGCACAAGCCATTTCTGAAGCATAACAGCGTCGGCTGTGTTTACAATACCGTCTGAATTTGTATCACCTGTTTTTGAAATTTTTTCAAATTTTCTGCCTGTCATATATGCAAACCAATAGGCAGTTGAGTCAGCATATCCACGAACAACAATACTCATCGACATACTGTAGAAGTGTGGATTGTCGGGAGTTATGAGACATTCCGGATTTTCAAATGTAAGCGTTTTCAGATTTTCACAATAATCAAATGCATTGTCTACAGATTCAATATTTTCGGGAACGGTAAATTCAGTTAAACCGTAACAAAAATCAAATGCTCCGTTATGAATTATTTTAACACTTTCGGGAATAGTTACTTTTTTAAGATTTCTGCATCCTGAGAACATGCACGATACAATATCAGTAACACCATCAGGGATGGTAAAATCGGTCAGGTTTTTACATCCGCTGAATGCTCCGAAACCGAATTCCTGTACAGAATCGGGAAGTGATACGGAGGTGATTTCCGAGTCTTCAAACGCTTTTCCGCAGATATATGTAATTCCGTCCGGTACTGTAAAATCACCTGTACAATGTGTTCCGTCAAGAAGCATACTGTTAATTATAATCGGAGTATGTTCTTTTGCATATTTTCAAGCCATGGTGTATCTTTAAAACTTGTTGAACACATTTTAAATTCCTTTTCAGACGGAAAAGATATTTCAGTCAGTAAAGTACAGCCATCAAAAGCATAATCGCCAATCTTTTTCAATGAATAGGGCAGATGAATATTTTCAAGCTTAATACAATTACCAAAAGCTGAATCATCAATATTTTCAACAGAATCAGGTATATCAATTCTATCAAGATTAACACAGTTCATAAACGACATATATCCGATAGATTTCAGATTTTGCGGAAGCAAAATTTTTTTCAGATTTGTACAGTTATTAAAGCAGTTGGAATCTATGTCGGTGATTTTTTCCGGAATTTTAATCTGTGAAAGTGTTTTGCACTCTGCAAACGACTGATAACCAAGTTCCGTCAATGCTTCGGGAAAGATAACATCATCAAGATTTGTACAGCCTTTAAATGCGTTGTCGCCGATTTGTTCAAGTGTATCAGGAAAAGAAACAGAAGTAAGATTTGTACAGTAACTGAAACAGTCCTCCTCAATAACCTTTAAACTATCGGGAAAAGTGACGGTTTTTAAATTATCCATACTTTGAAAAGCGTAGTCACTGATATATTTTACTCCATCGGGAATAACCAGATTTTCCCCGATGAAATTCTTACCGTCCTGCAAAAATCCATTTACAATAACAAGATTGTTTTCATCGGAATAATTCTCAATCCACAATGTACCGGAAAAAGCATTTGTACCGATATATTCAATCCTGTCGGTAATATTTATGTTCTCAAGTGAAGAACAGCCAGCAAACGCCGAACTTCCTATTTTTTTAACTGTATCAGGCAACTCGATACTTTTCAGAGATGTACAGCTTTGAAAACAGCTTTCGGGAAGTTCGGTAAGTGTTTCAGGAAGTCTTACATCGGTCAGCTGAGTACAGCAAAGAAAAGCATCATCGTTTATTGTTGTAACACAATTGGGAATACTGATACTTTTCAGACTGCGACAGTCATAAAATGCCATTCTCTCTATTGCTGTAACAGGAAGATTGTCTATCATTTCCGGAACAGTAACGTCTACAGCATCTGTGTCACAAGCGATAATGGTAACTGTATTATCAACGATCTGACCTGTCAGTCCGTTATGTTCAACCCTTTTTTCGTAGTCAATAAAATACGTTCCGCACTTGTATGCCATAAACTGAGCGGTTGAATTTTCTTTTCCGTATACTGTTGTTGTATAACCAAACGGCTGTGCATCAGGAGGAATAATCAAATCCCTGTTTTCTATGCGTATCCATTTTAAACTGTTGCCCGACTGAGTATAAAACGTTCCTTTTCCTATTTCTTTAATATACTCCGGAACTATAATTCCTTCAATGTTATTCATATATGCAAAAGTTTCATTGCCGAGTGCCGTTATTGGATAACCGTTTACCTCAGCAGGTACAGTGAATTCCGTAATATTTTTTTCTGTAAAACTGATGTTGTGTATTGTGGCGTTGCCATTTTCCAGAGAATAATAAATGTAACCATAGTCCGTTTTACATTCATAAATAATCGGTTCTTCAGCCGACTCAGCATAAACAGAAAAAGACAGATATTCTTTTTCAAAATCAGATTGATATATTGTTGTTGATGTAGCAACTACAGCTGATGCAACAGCTCCAGCCAGAATTTTTGGAATTTTCATACTGTCCTCCTTGTGATTTTTAGAATAAATTTAGAATTGCTGATTTTATTCATTAATCATATGTTTCAAAGCACACAGATCAAAGACATTTATTTTTGCATCACTGCATACATCAGCAGCATTTATATCGGTGATTTCACCTGAACGCACAAGCCATTTCTGAAGCATAACAGCATCTGCTGAGTTTACAGCACCGTCTGAATTGACATCGCCTATTAGTTTGGTATCAAAAACATCAATAATATTACATATGTCAACAATTCTTTCAGTACCGTTTTCGGAAGTGATTTTTACAGAATATGTACCAATATTTTCAGTTGAGGCATTTTCTATTGTATAGGATTTGTTTACAGCATTTTCTATAATTTCATTGTTTTTGTACCATTCATATGAAGCATTTTCAAGTGAGCACTCTGAATTTATTGTAAATGTATCATTTTCGTTGAGATACACACTTCTTTCTGCCGAATAAACGTAAAATGTATCCGTTACATTATAACTGCCTGTAAGTTCACCGACATTTATCCAGTCATTTGCACTGTCCTGTATTGATACTCTGACTGAAGAAAGGGGAGTACCCGGATAAATGTTCATAACAGTACCGAAAGGAATTTTAAACTCAACATAATTTCCGTAGCGTTTACAGTCACAGCCGTCATAAGAGCCGTTATTGAAGTATACATATCCGTTGGAAGCATAATATATCCAGTAGAATTTGTCGTTTTCATTTCCGTTTTTGATCTGAAGATTG
>JAFQBO010000198.1 GCA_017416665.1 Oscillospiraceae bacterium | reverse complement strand
GTGCCTCCATGTTTACAGGCTTTAACATATATGCATCAGGACGGAGTGAAAGAATTTCCATGATTTTTTCTCTCTTGTCAACACCTGTCAGGAAGCATATCGGTATATCAACCGTACTGTTTCCGTTTCTCAGGTCACGGATAACGTCAGCCCCCGTTTTAATCGGCATTTCGTAGTCAAGAATGATAAGATCAACTACTCTTGTAGCCAGGAACTTTTCAACAAGAACACCGTTTACCATAGTAGTAACTTCATATTTTTCCTCAAGAGCTGTTTTAAGCATTTTAAGAATTGTTCTGTCATCATCAACAATAAGAATATGCTTTTTAAGCTGGCTGACAGCACCAAGCGTAACTTCAGAATGAATTTCTGCATCAGGAACAAAGTCAATGGTTCTCTGCTGTTCTTCTGCTTTATGTTTCTTTTCAAGTTCTTCAAAATACTTTAAAATTCTCAGTGACAGGTTATCTGCCGACACCGGACGTTTAAGCATAAGATCGGCAAGCATAGGGTTTGTACGCTGAATAACAGCACACACCTCAACCGGTGCACATATAAAAATCGGACACTTGTTATAGCATACCTCTCTCTTGAGCTTGTTTATCTGTGACACCATATCATCTTCCGGTGATTCCGGAAATAATATGTAACCATCAGGCGAATAAATTTCAAAATGTCTTTCAAGATCCTTCCAGGAATCTGTAGTACTTATACTTTTAAAATATAAATCCGAATGATTAATAAAATCTTTGACGATTGCAGTATTTGTTCCCGCTACAAGCAGTTTCTTTTTCATTTTCATCAGACCTTTCAATTTTGCTTAGAGTAAAAAATAGTATAAACTGTAACTTGAAAACAAATCAAATTTTGCAATTATTATTTTATCATATTTCACAGAATTTGTCAACGCTAATAAGCTGTTTTTTTGCTTATTAACAAAATAGTCGCCTACAAATCAGATAAAATACAAACGGGCGACCAATGGTCGCCCCTACAGCCGAGTGATCTCGGCAGGATGTTTCGCATACTTTTATTATCTTTTCGTGCTTAAAGTAACAAATTCAGTTAAAGTATAAGCGAAATTAAAAGTTTTTGCCCAGCTTTTTTCAAAAAGCTGGAAAATGAAAATTTTATGAATATTTCTGGTGTTATTTAAGAAGTTCCAGTGCCTTTTTCAGCTGAGGATCTTTTTCGGGATCAGGTTTTGAAATATCAGTATTTTCGGGAAGTTCAACCTCGTAATCAGGAACAAGTCCCACACCATGGAAACATTCTGACTTTGCGGTTCTGTATGCAGCAGTTGTCAGACGCAGACCGCCCTTATTTGAAAGACCTATGGTTGTCTGCATTATGCCTTTACCAAACGTTTTTGTGCCGACAAGTTCTGCCTTTTCAAAGTCACGCATTGCTGATGCAAAAAGCTCTGAGGCACTTGCTGAGTTTTCATTTACAAGAATAACTGTCGGAACATCGACTTCATTTGCATCCGATCTGCATATAACCTCCGATTCACCGTCCCTGAATTCGGCATATGCAACAGCACCTTCCGGAAGTAGCGGATCAAGCATTGCCTCGCAGGAAGTGAGTGTTCCGCCGCCGTTGTTCCGCAGATCATAGATTACTTTTTCTGCACCATCTTTAAATGCCGTATTGAAAGCCGTTTCAAACTGTTCGGTAGTTACGTCCTTGAATGACATGATTTTTATATATGCAATATTGTTTTCAAGCATTGTATATTCTACAGTGTTATCCTTTATGGTTTTTCTCGTAAGAGTTACGTCATGCTCCTTTTCGCCTCGTTTTATGCGGATTGTCACATCTGTGTTTTCCTCACCTTTTACAAGTGAAACAAGCTGATTTATGTCCATGTTGTTTGTCGGGACATCTGATACTTTCACAATCAGGTCATCAACCTTTATATCTGCCTCAGCGGCAGGAGAGTCTTCGACAATTTCCACTACAACAAATTCGCCCGCTTCGTTTTCCGTTATGGTAACGCCTATTCCTGCAAATGAACCCTGTAAACTCTGCATATTACTGTTGTATTCCTCTGGTGTCATGTATGCGGCATAATCATCTCCAAGTCCTGCAACAAGACCCTTTAAGGCATTGTCCATGTAGCTTTCATCGTCAGGATCCTTGTAATAATACTTTTCTATATAGTCCTTTACTTCAAAATAATTATACAGTTCATCACGGTTCTGCTGATACCTCATAGAGGAGTATATAAACAGTGAACCTGTTACAAGTGTTGCTGTAACTGATGAAAGTATGGCTGTAAGTATAAGTTTTTTTCTGTATTTCATTCGTTTCATTATATCGCCTTCTTAAAAAAATTATGGGGCAGTGTGATTCTGCCCCGAAATTCTGATTTAGTATAAGTAACTTGTCGGATCGACAGCTGAACCGCCTACAAGAACTTCAAAGTGAAGGTGAGGGCCTGTTGACCAGCCTGTAGAACCGACTGAACCAATGATTTCACCTGCTGAAACGCTCTGTCCGTATGAAACATAAACTGAACCGAGGTGTGCATAGAATGTTGAAGTTCCGTCACCATGGCTTATTTGTATGTAGTTACCATAACCACCGCCACAGCCACAGCTGGAATCCTTGGCATAGTCATGTGGGCAACCTGTAACTACTGAAACAACAGTACCACCTGCCGCTGCCGCTACTCCGGCACCGTTTGTATTGCCGTCAGCAATATCAATGCCCTGATGGAAAGAACCCCATCTTGAGCCGTAGTAACTTGAGATTACATAATGTCCCGGAACAGGCCATGAAAGAGAACCACTGAAACTTCCGCCGGAATCTTCTTCATAGTAGTCGTCTTCTTCCTCTTCCTCATAGTAGTCGTCATCACTGTCGTCTTCGTAGTAATAATCTTCTTCTTCCTCTTCTTCCTTGGCAGCAGCTTCTGCCGCAAGTCTTTCAGCTTCTTTTCTTGCTTCTTCTTCAGCCGCCTGCTGTCTTGCCAATTCGTAGATCTTTTCGATTTCGGCATCCATTGCCGCAGAATCCTTTTCATACTGATCAATATCTGACTGTTTTGCATTTTTTTCAGCTTCAAGATCAGCAGTAAACTGTGCTGATGCCTGATAGTCAGCATTAAGATCTTCAATGGTTGCCTGGAATTCTGCCTGATAGGTTTTCTGTTCCTCGAGGTCTTCGTTTAAGTTTTCCTTTTCAATGGCAAGGAGAGTCTGGGCTTCTTCAAGCTGTTCAAGCTGAGTTCTGAGAGTTGTGACAAGCTCATCATCATGCTGTGCAATCTGAGAAATAAGCTCCACTCTTGAAAGCATATCGTAAAAATCGGTTGCTCCGACAAGTGCGGAAGCTAAACTGTCATTACCTGTTATGTACATAGCTCTCAGACGTTCCTTGAACTGTTCAAGTCCGACATCAACGTCCTCCTGCTTATTCTGAATATCAATTTCAAGTTTTTCAATTTTTTCTTCTGCGTCAGAAATTTTCACGTTAATATCGTCAATCTTTGTATTGATGATATTAAGATTTTCTGTCTGAACATCAATTTTCTGGAGAAGGAGAGACTGTTCGTATTCAGCATTTGCAATTTCGCTGTCAATTCCAGCCATTTCTTCTTCAAGTCTTGCAATTTCTTCATCATTTGCCGCTATTTCGTCTTCGAGATCCTCAATAGTTTTGGCATGTACATCGCTGTAATTATGATTGCTGACATATGTAAAGCTTCCTGCCGCAATGAGCGAACACATAAAAACAGCTGCGATTTTTAACTTTCCGATTTTGAAATTCATGATATAACCGGTTTGCTTGACCGGTATTACACCGCCTTCCTACTTTCACTGAGTCGTTTTACACTTTCTGAACC
>JAFQBO010000197.1 GCA_017416665.1 Oscillospiraceae bacterium | reverse complement strand
TCTCTGGGGTATGCTTCCATGTATTCAGGCTGGTACAAGTGAAAAATTCACAGATACAAAGTGGGAAAGCATCAAGAACAACTATAACTGGTATCTTGACTATTACCTTGAAAGCATGGCAAATGCTGAAAAGGAAACAGGCAATCGTCTGCTTGATGTAGTTGATATTCACTACTATTCACAGGACTGCTCAACTGATGATGGTAAACTTCAGGCAGCAAGAAGTCTTTATGACGAAAACTATGTTGAAAACAGCTGGCTCCAGCCATATTTCGGAAAATACTTCCCATTACTTCCTAATATTCAGGAATCCATTGACAAGTACTATCCGGGAACAAAAATTGCTGTTTCAGAATATAACCTTGCTGATATAGCCAATGAAAAGGTAACAGGTAAAAATGTAATTTCAGCTATTGCCGAAGCAGAAGCACTCGGTGCATTTGCCGATAATGAAGTTTACCTTGCAACATATTGGGGTACAATGTCTGAATGTCCATATGTTGCATCAGCAATTAATCTTTACACAAACTATGACGGAGAAGGTTCAGCATTCGGCGATACACTCGTTGAAACTGAAACAGATGATATTTCCAAGTCAGCGGCATTTGCGGCTATCGACGGAAATGATGATTCAGAAGTTGGCATTGTTCTTTCAAACAAGGATAAAACAACATCTGAAAAGGCTGTAATCAATATTGAAGGTTCATCTTCAGAATATAAGAGTGCGGTTGTTTATGCAGTTACTCAGGATCACAGTGATATTCGTATCATTGATGTTCAGAATGATTTAAGTGGTGACACAATCGAAGTAGAACTTCCTGCTCTTTCAGTAGCTCATGTTGTAATCTCAGATCAGCCAACTGACAAGACTGTTTATGAAGCACCTGATATTACAATTAAGGAAACTGTTCTTAATGTAAATGATCTCACAACAGATGCAAACGGCAATGTACTCATTCCGCTTGGCGACAAGGAAAACTTAAAGGAAATCATATTCGGCGTAAACAGCTATTCAACAGAAGGTTCAATGTATTACAGCGGCGGTGGCGGACTCTGTTTCTCTCAGCTTGTTCCTGTTGGCGGCGGAGCTGAATTCTGGGGCTGTAAATCCGTAAACTTCTCAAACGGACAGACTGAAATTGTAATTCCGTTTGATGATGAGTTTACTGATGCAAATCAGGAAATTGTAAAGGCAACTGTCAATGACACAAATGCACAGTGGCAGCCTACATGGTGGGCATTCTCCGAAAAACAGGGAGATGGCGGATCAGATGTCGTTGTTGAATATACAACTGTAACCCTGGTTTATGAGTATGACAATACAGAAGAAACTGAACCGACACAGCCTTCAACAGATACACCGGCTGAAAAAATTATCGGTGATGTAAACGCTGACGGAACAGTAACAGTTTCAGATGCTGTTTCACTTATAAAGTGGCTTTCAGGTGCTGATGTAAAGATCAACACTGAAAATTCAGATTTAATTTCAGACGGCAAGATTAATGTATTCGATCTTGTTGCATTAAAGAGAATGTTAATGAAATAATTTGCTATTATCATAACTCTCATATATATTTAAAAGCACACTTAAAATAAAAAGTGTGCTTTTGTTTAGGTTATTCGTATATGTAAAATAAATTAAAACACCGCACAAAAATGCGGTGTTTCAATATGATTTATTCAGAATAGCACTTAAATGTAACATCCTTACCCACAAGGAACTGATTCAACAGTACAAGGTCACCGGTTTCGATAACGCCATCACCTGTTACATCACTTGCTGAAGCATATGGT
>JAFQBO010000196.1 GCA_017416665.1 Oscillospiraceae bacterium | reverse complement strand
CCACAACAACAACAACTACTACTACAAGAGCTACAACAACAACTACTACTACAAGAGCCACAACAACAACTACAACTACTACAAGAGACACAACAACAACTACAACTACTACAAGAGCCACAACAACAACTACAACTACTACTACAAAAGCTACAGCGTCTGCTGATTCAGGCATGACAAAAAATGTTGTTCTCAACAGAACTATTTCACTCAGCAACAATACGCTCACAATTCCTGCATCAGAACTCGTTTCATCATCAGAAATCATTGAAAAAATGGAAATTACACTCTCAGTTAATGCTGATCAGATTCAGAACTACAACCTCGGTATGTACATGAACATGGCTGATAATTCAGTATTCCAGCAGAACCTCACAGGTTACACAGAAAACAACGTTGTAACTCTTACTATTGACGTTCCACAGCAGTACCAGGTAGCTACAAACGAATATTCAAACATGAACCTCGGTTACTGGTGGGGCAACAACCAGGAAATTACAGTTGAATCAATCAAGATCAGCTATAGAACAGAAGGTTCTTCAGAAACATCTTCAAAGGGTGACGTAGACCAGAACGGCGAAATCAATGCAGCAGACGTTGAGCTCCTCAGACAGTTTATGGTTGGTGCATACGATCACAGTGACGCTTCAGTTCTTGAACATTATGATATTAACGAAGACGGTCAGTTAAACGTATTTGACTGCATCATTCTTGAAAGAATCGTTGGATAATTATTTAAGTTATATGATTTCCTCCCCATAAATCATAAGCGGCGTACTTGAAAAAGTACGCCGCTTAATTTTTATAAAAGTAATATTTCCAATAATCAGAAAACAACTGTATAATCTGCTTCTTTTTATATTTGATAAAGCTCGCATCACTGTCCGCCTGTGACGTACAAGCGTATTTGACAAAAAGACATTGAAAATATGCACATATTTTGGTTTGTTTAACACTTGATTTTTCATGCAAAATCTTCTATACTATTTAAGGAAGCTGTTTTACAGCATATCTTGTATTGATAGGAGAATGAAACAATGAACATAAAAGTTGTAAAATTTGGTGGAAGCAGTCTTGCAGATGCAAAGCAGATTACAAAGGCTGCTGATATTATAAAGAGTGACGAAAGACGTAAATTTGTAGTACCTTCTGCACCAGGCAAGCGTTTTTCAGACGACATCAAGGTTACTGACATGCTCTATAACTGCAACAATCTTGCACTGGAAAACAAAAATATTGAAAATGCCTTCAGTGCAATTGCTGACAGATATAACGGTATCATCGCTGATCTTGGAATTGAACTTTCACTTGACAATGAATTTGAAACAATCAAGAAAAACATTTCCGCAAAGGCAGGCAGTGAATACGCCGCAAGCCGTGGCGAATATCTCAATGGTATCATTATTGCAAAGCTTCTGGGTTATGAGTTTGTTGATGCCGCTGAAGTTATCGTGTTCAACGAAGACGGTTCATTCAACAATGAAAAAACACAGCCTAAACTCAGAGCAAGACTCAAGGGAATTGAAAGAGCTGTTATTCCGGGCTTCTACGGTGCTGATGTAAACGGTGTTGTAAGAACATTCTCAAGAGGCGGTTCAGATGTTACAGGTTCAATTATTGCAAGTGCTGTAAAGGCAGACGTTTATGAAAACTGGACAGACGTTTCAGGATTTTTAGTATCTGACCCAAGAATCGTTGATAATCCTAAGGCTATCAGTGTCATCACTTATAAGGAACTCCGTGAGCTCGCATATATGGGGGCATCTGTTCTTCACGAAGATGCCATTTTCCCTGTAAGAGCCGCAGGTATTCCGATCAACATCAGAAACACAAACATCCCTGAAGATGACGGCACAATGATCGTTTCAGAAGTTCCGGACGATGAACACAGCAAGTATACAATTACAGGTATCGCAGGTAAAAAAGGTTTTGCCGCTATCAATATCGAAAAGGCTATGATGAACAGCGAAATGGGATTCTGCCGTAAGGTTCTTTCTGTACTTGAAAATAACGGAATTTCTATCGAGCACATGCCATCAGGTATTGATACACTTTCTCTTATCTTCCCTTACAGCCAGATTGAGGGCAAGGAGGATGAAGTTATTGCACAGATCAGAAAAGCCGTTGCACCTGATCACATTGAACTTGAAAACGGTATTGCAATGCTTGCAGTCGTAGGTCGTGGTATGAGACGTACAAGAGGTACCGCCGCAAGAATCTTTGCTGCTATGGCACATGCAAGAATCAATGTAAAGATGATCGACCAGGGTTCAAGTGAACTTAATGTTATTATTGGTATTGGTGAAGCTGATTTTGATGAGGCAATCAGAAAAATTTACGACATGTTCATTAATTCAGTTGAATAATAAAACAAAGCGGATACTCTTTTTAAGAGTATCCGCTCCAGTTTGTCGAAAAAGTCTG
>JAFQBO010000195.1 GCA_017416665.1 Oscillospiraceae bacterium | reverse complement strand
GCAGGGGATTGCTATAGTGCCGATGGAATGAAAGATATTATTCTTGACTACCTCGACGAGATAGAAATTTATCCCGATGATATTGACAAAGTAATGTTTGAATTGGAATTTTAACCACATAAAACTACTATTTAATTAAAATAAAGAGGAGGAAAAAAGAGAAAAATGTCAGCACCGAATTTCAAATTTATGCTTTACGGTATGCCTCTTTTCTCGGTATATCTGGCACTTACATTCCCTGCCGGTGTTGGTTTTTACTGGATCTGGTCATCAGTTTTCTCATTTATTCAGTCGTTTGCACTTTATTCATACTTTACTCCTAAGCGTGTAGAGGCTATAAACGAAAAGCTCAAGGAAAAGAATAAAAACAAAAAGCCTGGTTTCATGCAGAGAATGCTTGAACAGCAGTCACAGTTGAATCAGCAGGCACAGGATGCTGTAAAGGCAGGAAGACCTGACTATATGGCGGCAACAGAAAATATGTCAAAATCAGAAAAGAACAAGTATAACAGAGAGCTTCTGAAGGAAGCAAGAAAACGTATGGCTGAAAAATACGGCGAAGAATACGTTGATGATGATGATAACGAATAATATCACATTGTTTAAATAAAAACAATGCGAAAGGAGAATTAAAAAATGAAGAATGAAATTTTTAGCGGGAGATCTATTGAAGAAGCAAAGGCAAAAGCAGTTGAAAGTTTTGGTGTGACAGCAGACAAGATTAAATTTACTGTACTTGAAGATGTAAAAACAGGTCTTTTCGGACGCATTAAATCAGAAGCAAAGGTACAGGCAGAATACGAAGAACCTGTAGTTCAGGAAGCTGTTGCAGAAACAGTACAGACATCGGCTGTAAGTGATGCAGCAGAAGTAACTGAGATCGCTGAAAACACAGACAATGAAATTAAGGAAATTCCTGCTGAAAAGCTTGAAATCTGTCATGACTTTATTTCAAAAATTCTTGATAAAATGGAAATTGAATGCAGTGTAAATGTACAGGCTAAGGATGGCGGGATCGTTGCTGATATTGACAGTAAGGGTTCAGGTGCTGTTATTGGCAGACGTGGTGAAACACTTGATGCACTTCAGTACCTTTCATCACTGGTTGTAAATAAGGGTGAAGGTGATTATATCAGAATTACTCTTGACAGCTGTGGTTATCGTGACAAGAGAGCAGAAACTCTGAAATCACTCGCTGAAAAGATCAGTAATAAGGTTTTGAAATCAGGCAGATCAACTGTTTTAGAACCAATGAATCCATATGAAAGAAGAATTATCCATTCAACTGTTGTAAAGATTGATGGTGTAAATTCAAAATCAATAGGAGAGGAACCTTACAGAAAGGTCGTAATTGCGTCAGATAATCCACGCAAGGGCAATAGAAACAGAAGAGGTCGTGACGGTCACAGACCATACAGAGAACCACGTTCACTTGATCTCAAGACAAGCTTTGAAAAGGATTACAAAAAACCAAGACCGGAAGATGACATTAATGCCGGACTTTACGGAAAGATTGAGCTTTAATACTGATTCTGCTATGACGGAATCAGTATAGGAATAAAGGAGCTGTCATTTTACAGCTCCTGTTTTCATAACTTTAATTTGAGTATTCTGAAACAAATTTCTAAAATTATACTAAAAGTATAATGATTAAAAAATAAGGCTTATGATCGTCAGAACAGATGACGGAATTTAAGTGGCAATATCTGAGCCGCTTTTTTTGTGTGTAAAAAATGCATGAATATTTATTCATTAAGCATGTATTAATATACTGTATAATTATTCATAAAATGGAGGTAAAAATGGCAACTATTGCAGCTGTTGCAACACCGGATGCGGTTGGCGGAATATCCGTAATCAGAATTTCAGGGGACAAATCACTCGAAATAGCAGATGCTGTTTTTGAGGCTGTAAATAATGTAAAACCGTCTCAGATGCAGGGATATACATGCAGTTACGGCTTCATTAATGACAGCGAAAACAAGCATGTAGATGACGTTGTATTGACTGTTTTCAGAGCACCGAAATCATATACAGGAGAAGATGTGGTTGAAATATCCTGTCATGGAGGCAGGTATATTACAAAGAAAATCCTTCGTATTGTGCTGAAAAATGGTGCGGAACCAGCTATGGCAGGGGAGTTTACAAAACGTGCTTTCCTGAATGGTAAGCTCTCTCTTACGCAGGCTGAAGGCGTTATGGATGTTATTTCATCAAGCGGTGAGAGTCAGCTAAAGTATGCGAACGCTCTCAAGGACGGAGCTGTTTACAGACGCATCACCGGTATTAAAAATCAGCTGGTTGAAATACTGGGCAATCTCGCAGCATGGGCAGATTTTCCGGAAGAAGATGTTCCGGAGGTTGATCCGCTTACTTTATCTGATCAGATAGATAGAGTGGTTAATGATTTAACTAAAACAATTGCAACATACGATCACGGCAGAATTGTCCGTGAGGGAATCAATACAGTAATTTGCGGTAAACCGAATGTAGGGAAATCAACTTTGATGAATTGTCTTAGCGGTTATCAGAGAAGTATAGTAACTGATATAGCAGGTACTACAAGAGATGTTATTGAAGAAAGCGTTGTTCTGGGCGATCTTACGCTCAGGCTTTCTGATACGGCAGGAATACGAACTACAGATGATGTTATTGAAAGTATGGGCGTTGATATTGCGTATCAGAGAATCGAACAGGCTGATCTTATTCTTGCGGTATTTGACTGCACATCTGAACTTGACGAAAAAGAGACGGAATTAATTGATAAAATATTTAATAAAAATTCTATTGCCATAATCAATAAGATTGATGGTGAAAATAAGATTGACAGACAGTTTATAAGTGACAAATTCAGATATGTAGTTGAAATTTCAGCAAAAAATGAAGAGGGAACAGATAAGCTTGTTTCTGTTTTAAATGAAATGTTTATTAATAACAGATCCGATGCAGACGAGGGAATTATTGCAAACGAACGTCAGAAATGCTGTCTTGAAAAGGCCCTTGATAATGTCAATGAAGCATATGACGCTCTGAATTGTGGCATGATGCTTGATGCTGTAACTGTTTGTCTTGACAGTGCTGTCGAAAGTCTTATGGAACTTACAGGAGAAAAAGCCTCTGAAACTATTGTTAATGACGTATTTTCACGTTTTTGTGTCGGAAAATAAAATATCGTGTTCCACGTGGAACATTATTATTTAAATTAAGGAGAATTTTATGAATTACTCAATGGGTGAATTTGATGTAGCTGTTGTTGGCGGTGGGCATGCCGGAGTAGAAGCGGCTCTCAGCGCCGCACGTCTTGGGTGTAAAACAGTGCTTTTTACAATTTCTCTTGATCAGATAGCAAATCTGCCATGTAATCCGTCGATCGGTGGTACGGCAAAAGGTCATCTTGTAAGGGAAATTGATGCTCTCGGTGGTGAAATGGGTAAGGCAGCTGACAAATGCTTTATACAAAGCCGTATGCTTAACAGAGGAAAAGGTCCTGCCGTACATAGTTTAAGAGTGCAGGCAGACCGAACAAGATACCATGAATATATGAAAAAAGCCTGTGAAAAGCAGGAAAATCTTGAAATAAAGCAGGCAGAAGTAAGTGAAATCATTACTGAAAATAATAAAATTACCGGTGTAAGAACAAAGCTTGGTGCAGAATATAAGGTTAAGGCAGTAATTGTTGCGACAGGAACTTATCTTAAAGGTAAAATTCATATTGGTGAACAGTCGTTTGAAAGTGGTCCTGACAGTGCTTTGCCTTCGACTTTATTGTCGCAAAGTCTTATAGATAACGGCATTGAAATACGTCGTTTTAAAACAGGAACACCATGTCGTGTACATAAAAGAAGTATTGACTTTGATGCAATTCAAAGACAGGATGGCGATGAAGAAATCGTTCCGTTTTCTTTTGAAACTGACAAGGAAAATCTTGAAAATCAGGTTTCATGCTATATAAGCTATACAAATGCTGAAACACACAAGGTGATTCTTGACAATCTTCACAGATCACCACTGTATTCAGGTAGAATCGAGGGTGTTGGTCCGAGATACTGCCCATCGATCGAGGATAAAATTGTACGTTTTGCGGATAAGGAAAGACATCAGCTTTTTATTGAACCAATGGGTCTTGATACAGATGAATACTACTTGCAGGGGATGTCATCATCGCTTCCTGAAGACGTTCAGCGTGATTTTCTGCGTACAATAAAAGGTCTTGAAAATGTTGAAATAATGCGTCCTGCATATGCGATCGAGTACGATTGCTGTGATCCTGTACAGATGAAACCAACTCTTGAATTTCGTCAGATTTCGGGATTATACGGTGCAGGTCAGTTTAATGGCAGTTCAGGATATGAAGAAGCAGCAGCACAGGGACTTGTTGCAGGAATTAATGCTGCAAAAAAAATACAGGGAAAAGATGAGCTGATTTTAGACAGAGCAAGTTCTTATATCGGTACGCTTATTGATGATCTTGTTACAAAAGGCTGTGCTGATCCATACAGAATGATGACTTCGAGAAGTGAATATCGTCTTATATTGAGACAGGATAATGCGGATCAGCGTCTTACTCCGATTGGTTATGAAATCGGTCTTATTTCAGAAGAAAGATACGAAAAATTAAAAATTAAGGTTGAACAGGTTGAAAAAGAGATAAAGCGTGTGAAAAAGCTTAATATAGCTCCGTCTGAGGAAATAAATGAATTTCTCGTGGAAATGGGAACATCACCGCTTTCAACAGGCTGTAAGCTTGCCGATCTTATACGTCGTCCACAGCTTGGTTATGACATGCTTGACAGATTTGACGACAGTCGTCCGTTGCTTGACTCTGAAGTAAGGGAACAGGTTGAAGTGCAGATCAAGTATGAAGGTTATATTCCAAAACAGCTTGAACAAATTGAAGCAATGCGTAAAATGGAATCAAAGAAACTTCCCGAAGATCTTGATTATAAAACAGTGTATGGATTAAGGCTTGAGGCAGTGGAAAAACTTAACAGACAGAAACCACAGAATATAGGGCAGGCATCACGTATATCGGGCGTTTCGCCTGCTGATGTGTCTGTACTGCTTGTATGGCTTGAACAGCAAAGGAGGGCAAAATAATGGATTTTCAGCGTGCAGAAGCAATGTTTATTGAAAACGGTCTTGAATACTCGAAAACTCTCCATGAAAAGCTTGAAATTTATGCGAATTTTCTTGTAGAATATAATAAAAACGTAAATCTTACAGCTATTACAGAGCCTGAAGAAATTTGGTTAAAACATTTTATAGATAGTATTCTGTTTGCAAAATATGTTGATATTCCGGAGAATTCAACAATGATCGATGTTGGTACGGGTGCAGGTTTTCCGTCAGTGCCATTGAAGCTGTACAGAAACGACATAAAACTCACACTTCTTGACAGTTTAAACAAACGAATTGTCTTTCTTGAGAAACTTTCAACAATGCTTGGTATAAGTGTTGAAACCTTTCATTACAGAGCTGAAGACGGTGCAAAAAATGAACTTCTTCGTGAAAAATTTGATTTTGCGACGGCAAGAGCAGTAGCGGCAATGCCTGTTTTATGTGAGTATTGTATGGGATTTGTAAAAAAAGGCGGTAAATTTGTTGCAATGAAGGGCGTAAGCGAAGAACTTTCAACATTTGAAAAAGCTGTTTCTGTTATGGGTGGCGGTGAAGTGACAGAAATAAATTATAAACTCGGTGGTACTGATGGACGTAAAATTTTTGTTGTTGAAAAAAAATCGCAGACTCCAATAAAATATCCCAGAAATAGCGGTCAGATAAAGAACAAACCACTTTAAAAATCAAATAAAATGCAGAGAATTCCTCCTTTTAATAAAATAAAGGAGGAATTTTTGTATGGAAATTATTTCCGTATGGAGTTAAAATAGGATTATAACAAAAAAGAAAGGAAGTAATAAATATGCCTGCATTTTTGAGTTTTACAAAAGAAAAGGAAAGGGAAAAGGAGGAAAATAGAATAATACAGATTCCTGTTTCAGAAATCGTACCAAATCCGCATCAGCCTCGCACTGAATTCGATTATGCTGATATAACATCACTTGCTGAAAGCATTTGTCAGAATGGCATTTTACAGCCACTGTCCGTGAGAAAAATTGAAAACGGCTACGAGCTTATTGCCGGTGAAAGACGTCTTCGTGCGGCAAAACTTGTGCAGCTCAGAGTAGTACCGTGTATTGTTCTTAATATTTCTGAGAGAACAAGTGCTATTCTTGCTCTGGTTGAAAATATTCAGCGTCAGGATCTGTCATTTTTCGACGAGGCAAATGCCATTGAAAAGCTGATTACATATTACGGCATGACACAGGAGGATGCGGCTGTAAAGCTTGGTAAGGCTCAGTCAACTATTGCAAATAAGCTCAGAATCTTAAAGCTTTCTGATGAAGAAAAGGAACTTATTACGAAATTCAATCTTACAGAACGTCATGCAAGGGCATTACTCAGACTCGGAAGCAAGGAAGAACGACTTGAAGTAATTGCAAAGGTGATAAAGTATAACCTCAATGTGGAACGTACGGAACAGACAATAGATGAATATATAGGCAAAAGTAAGGAAAAGCTCAGCTATAAAAAACGCAGTAAGGTTTTTCAGAATGTAAAGATTTTTGTAAATACGATCAATAAAGCAGTGGAAACGATGAAGGCAGCAGGAATACCTGCTGATTCAAAAAAGGTACAGAATGATGATTATATCGAATATATTGTCAAGATACCAATTATGGATAATAAAAAGCTTTTTTAAGTCTTTTTGTTCCACGTGGAACATTAATATATGTGAAAAAATTTTTTTAGTCTATGTTTTTAAATTTAAAACGCTCAGTCTTTTTCAGACTGAGCGTCAGTTTGTCGAAAAAGTCTGTTCTTTTTTGAAAAAAAGAACCAAAAAACTTTTAATTTCGGGCATAGCAAAATTATAATTTATAGTATACTGCACGATGGCATAATAATAAGAACTAAATGTTTCGGTCAAGCCTTTTTAAAGGCTTGCGGAATCCAAAGGCAGAGCCTTTGGTCGCCGTCCGCAGACGGCGAAATACCCCATCGGAGGCGTATTTACGAGGGGCGAATTGAAAAACAGCCCAGTGGGCTGTTTTTC
>JAFQBO010000025.1 GCA_017416665.1 Oscillospiraceae bacterium | reverse complement strand
GGTTACAAAACAAGCGGCTTTTCGTGGAATAATCCCGTTCCTGTGGACACCATGCACTGGCTGACGGTCAGCGATAAATGTACCGTAACATATAACGGCGTGACATCTAAAATTGATGTTGAAAAAAAGGCGATAAAATCTACAGAACGTCCATATTGGGAGTGTGCGGACGGCTCGACGATCACGCCCGGTTCTGTGGTTATTGCTAACAATCTTAACGGCGAGGATCACTCGTGGATATACATGGGTGAGTTTGACAGCCGCAATGATGTGGTGGATTATCTAAGAAGTATCGGCATTTCTGATAACCTGATAACATCAAAAACAGTAGGCGACGGCAAGGGTGACGGCGGTAAACATTGGCGTATTGAATCCAACGGCTCACAGGGTGTTGTCATCAATAACAATACTGACGGCAAGAAGTCCACAGCGATGAATATGTATGCTTTTCGTATTGCTCAGGCAGATGTAAAATTTACAATAACGAAGGTGCTGAGTACTGATAATTCTGTAAAAATCAGCGGTACAAGTCCGATTGATGGTACAAAGGCTATCTATGGCGTGTATACTGATAAGTCGTGCAAGAATAAGGTGGGAGAAATTACTATCGGTGCTGACGGAACAGGTTCGGTGATGCTGCCGAATAAGCAGTATTTCGTCAGGGAGATTTCTGCGCCTACAGGCTATGATCTGTCGCAGGACGTTGTGGAGCTGAAGGTAAATTCCAACGTAACCGTTCAAGAAGATATTACAAGCGGAAAGATTATTGTTAATAAAACTGCTGAGGATGGTATTGTTTCTAACCGTGAATTTAAAATATCCTGGACTGAAAACGGTATTGAGCATTCCAAGAATGCCATAACAAATGATAATGGTATTGCAGAATTTGACAATCTGCATGTTTATGATTTGGGCAGCAAAAGCGAAATTCTATACAATATTGCTGAAATAAATACAGAGGAAAGATATGAGATTCCTAAGGCTCAGGACGTAACCCTTACAGGCGGAAATGCCGATTTAACAGTCTCTGCGGATTTTGAGAATACTTTGAAAAAAGGCAGTATTAAGATCAACAAGCAATCTGAGGACGGTGAGAATGGTGACAGAAGATTCACGGTTTCAGGCGGAGGTCAGACATATACGCTTACAACGAATTCAGAAGGAACGGCAATATTTGCGGATATTCCTGTGTTTGACAGCAGAGACAATCCAATTGTTTACACCGTCAGTGAGAACGATGTGCCTGTGAAATATGTTGTTCCTGCTGAGCAGACAATAACTCTCGAAGCTGATGAAACCGTGGAGATCACCTTTGAAAACAAGCTGAAAAAGTTCACAGCGGAGGTTACAAAAAAGGATTCAGAAAATGGTAAGGTACAGGGAGATGCAAGTCTCACGGGAGCAGTCTACGGAATATATTGCGGTGATGAATTGATTGATGAATATGTCACAGATGAAAACGGTTATTTCAAAACTAAAGAGTATGTATGTGGCGATTATACGCTTCAGGAGATAAGTCCTTCCGAGGGGTATTTGCTTGATGAAAATGTGTATATTCTCGGTACAGAGCCAAAGAATTACACCGTCGAGATTAATCCGATTTCGATTGAAGTCATGGAAAATATTAAAAAGGGAAATATCAGCATAATCAAGCATTCGGACGCTAATGAAAATGTCGTTGAAAATCTTGAAATGGGTGCAGAATTTGAAGTTTTCCTTAAGTCCGCAGGCAGTTATGACAATGCAAAAGATTATGAAAAGGACTATCTTACCACAGACGAAAACGGGTTTGCACAAAGTAAAAATCTGCCATACGGCGTGTATACTGTTCGGCAGACAAAGACAGTAAATGATGCGGAGTTTGTTTCAGATTTCGATGTTTTCATTGCGGAAAACGGAAAAACTTATGAATTTATTTTGAACGATGCTCCATTTAAATCATACATTCATATTACAAAAATTGATTCGGAAACAGGTAAAATAATCCCTTACGAGGGTGCAGGATTCCAGATATTTGATTCTGAAAATCAGCTCGTAAATATGGGAGTGGATACGTTTTACACAAATTCCGAAGGCTTTCTGATAACTCCTGAAACGCTTCCCTATGGCGATTACACACTTGTTGAGGTACAGGCTCCTATCGGCTATGTGCTGGACAAAACGCCTGTTGCGTTCAGCGTGACTGCGGCTAATGCAGAGGAAGAAAATGCTGTGAATATCGTCAGAGTTACCAAGTCGGACACGGCTCAAAAGGGCAGAATTTCCGTGCAGAAAACGGGTGAAGTTTTCAACAGTGTAAACAATGAAAATGACGAAAAGTATACTCCGATTTTCGAGGAAAAAGGGCTCGAAAACGCTGTATTTCATGTAATTGCAGCAGAAGACATTATTACTCCCGACGGAACTGTAAGAGCAAATGCAGGTGATGTTGTTTCCGAGCTTGTGACCGATGAAAACGGCTATGCTGAAACGGATTTACTGTATCTTGGAAAGTATGAAATTACGGAGGCTTGCGCACCTTACGGATATGTGAAAAATCCCGAAATACAAATGGTTGAGATTGCGTATGCAGGACAGGAAATCGAGGTGAGAGATACCGTGAATCAGACATTTGTCAATGACTATCAGGAGATAGAGATTACTCTCTCCAAGTTTATGAAGTACGATGAGCTTTTTGAAATCGGCAATAACGATGAGTATTGCTTTGTCCGCTTCGGACTGTTTGCAGCGGAAGATATTATTGCTGCTGATGGCTCTGCTATTCCAGAAAACGGTATGATTGCAGAGGTGTCTCTCGGCGAAGATATGACTGCAAAGTTTGATGCACAGCTTCCGTTTGCACGTTACTATGTGCAGGAAATCGCAACCGATGAACATTATGTTTTAAACAATGAAAAGTATCTTGTGAATTTCGAGTACATGGGACAGGAAATGACTACTGTGTATGTAGATTGCGGACAGTTTGATAATCTTCTCAAGCGTGGTAAGGTCAATGGAGTCAAGGTCAATGAAGCTGGCGAACATCTTGAAAACGCTATGTTTGGATTGTTTAATACTGATTGTAAAGAATTTACGGCAGACAATGCAATCATGACTGCAAGATCCAATAAAGAAGGAAAATTTGAATTTACAGAAATTCCTTACGGCGAATATGTTGTCAAAGAAATTTTTGCTCCCGATGGATATATTCTCTCTGACGAAAAGTTCCCTGTAATTGTTAGCGAGGATGGTGAAATCATTGAAATTACGGCAGGAAACAAGCCAATCACAGTAGAAATCAGCAAGCAGGATATTTACGGAAATGAGATTATCGGGGCTGAAATGGAACTTATCAACAGCGACGGTGAAGTTGTTGAAAAATGGATTTCCGACGGCAAAAATCATGTAATATCAAGTCTTTCCGCAGGCGAATATGTGCTGAAGGAAACCGCAGCTCCTGACGGTTATGTTATTGCAACAGACATTGAATTTGAAGTATTTGTGGACGGTTCTGTAATGCTGAAAAATATTGAAACTACGGCAGTTTCTGAGGACGGCAATCCACTGATAGTCATGGTTGACGAAGTCGTAAATATTCCGGAAATTCCGGATATATCGTGGAATCCTACTCCCTCATATCCGAAAACAGGCAATATTGGAAGAAGTACTGCCGGACTTGTTATGATATTTACAGGTTTTGTCGTTCTGATTTTTTCTTCTGTTATTCGCAGAAAAAGAAAGGGAAAAGAAACGGATATCGAGTGTAAATACGCAGAGTTATGCCCTGATTTTATTGAAAGGAAGGAGAAAAATGACTAAAAAATCTTTTGCAATCGTGGCGGCTGTTTCAGCCGTCCTCCTTTTAGGTGGTGCACTGTTCTATTTTAAGGACGATATTGATCAGAACATTTCCGAAAATAATCTTGATACATTCCAACCGAAAGCTATTTCTCAGGGAATGCTTGATGAAATTACACATGACCTGATTGCAGAATCAACGTTTACGACAAT
>JAFQBO010000024.1 GCA_017416665.1 Oscillospiraceae bacterium | reverse complement strand
TCATAAGCTCTGAGGAACCAGTCACCATCGAAAGCGTGTTCCATAACATTAGCCTTCATCTTGTCGATTTCAGCCTGAGCCTTGTCAGCTTCATCATTCTTGCCAAGGTGGCGGAGAATACCGACATAAGCAGGACCTGCATATGTAAAGAGTGTAGCAACCATTACTGATTCAGCAACCTTTGAGTAACCGCCTTCTGCTGCAAACTTAGGATTTGTATATGTCTGGAAGCTTTCGCCCGGCTTATCAGAGAAGCATGAAAGGTTGATACAGTCATTCCAGTCAGCTCTCATTGCAAGTGGGAGACCGTGTGGACCGAGATTGTTTACAATGTGATAGAATGAAACTGTAAGGTGATCGAGCATTGGCTTAGCCTTTGATTCATCATTATCATATGGAACCATTTCATTGAGGATTGACCAGTCGCCTGTTTCCTTGATGTATGAACCAACTGAAAGGATCATCCACAGTGGGTCATCTGAGAAGTCACCACCGATGTCAGAGTTACCCTTCTTTGTGAGTGGCTGATACTGGTGATAGCAACCGCCGTCTTCAAGCTGAGTTGAAGCGAGGTCGATAAGTCTTTCTCTTGCTCTGTCAGGAATCTGATGTACGAAACCGAGAATATCCTGGTTAGAGTCTCTGAAGCCCATACCACGGCCGATACCGCTTTCGAAGTATGAAGCTGAACGTGAAAGGTTGAATGTAACCATACACTGATACTGGTTCCAGATGTTAACCATTCTGTCAACCTTGTCATCAGGAGTGCTTACATTGAAGATTCCAAGGAGCTTATCCCATGCCGCCTTGAGTTCAGCAAGACCTGCCTGAACCTTTTCAGGTGTGTTGTACTTTTCGATCATTGCGTGAGCAATTTCCTTGTTGATTGTCTGACCATCAGCTTCAAACTTCTTGTCAGCAGGATTTTCAACATAACCGAGAATGAAAACGAGTGTCTTGCTTTCGCCCGGATTAAGTGTAATTTCCTTATAGTGTGAAGCGATTGGTGACCAGCCGTCTGCAAATGAATTTGTAGCCTTGCCGTCAACAACTGCCTGAGGATCATTAAAGCCGTTGTAAAGACCGATAAATGAATCTCTGTCTGTATCATAACCATCAATAGCGTCATTTACTGTGTAGAACGCATAGTGATCACGTCTGTCTCTGTATTCTGTCTTGTGGTAGATTGTTGAGCCTTCAACTTCTACACGACCTGTTGAGAAGTTTCTCTGGAAGTTTGTGCAGTCATCCTGAGCATCCCATAAGCACCATTCAGCAAATGAGAAGAACTTGAATGTCTTTGCACTGCTGCCGTTGTTTGTAAGAACAACCTGCTGAACTTCGCCTGCATAATCCTGTGGTACGAAGAAAGTTACTTCAGCAGTAAGATCGTTCTTGGCACCCTTGATGATAGTGTAGCCCATACCGTGACGGCATTCATAGCTGTCAAGTTCTGTCTTTACAGGTGACCAGCCCGGATTCCAGATAGTACCGTTATCATTGATATAGAAGTAACGTCCGCCCATGTCGATTGGAACATTGTTGTAGCGGTAACGTGTAATTCTTCTGAGTCTTGCATCCTTAAAGAATGAATAACCGCCGGCTGTATTGGAAATCAGAGAGAAGAATTCCTGAGTACCGAGATAGTTGATCCATGGATAAGGTGTCTTAGGTGAAGTAATGACATATTCTTTTTTAGCGTCATCAAAAAAACCGAATTTCATATTTTTACTCCTTTAATAAATTGTTTTGTCAACCGGCAAACAAGCCGTTTACAATTAAGTACATTATATCATAAAAAATAATACTGTTCAAGCGGTTTTGACAAAAAACTTATTTTTTTTTAATTTACTTATATTTGTTACAAATTTTCTGTAGAAATTTCGTATTATCCGCCAATAAGATTTGATATATACGAAACCAGAAAGCACAAAATGACTCCTGTAATAGTCGGAATGGCAACTGATGCCAGCGTGTATTTAAGACCTCCCGTTTCTTTTTTGATGGTAAGACAGGTTGTCGAGCATGGAAAATGGAAAACGGTAAACAAAAGCATACATAAAGCTGTTACAGTATTCCAGCCGTTGCTTTCAAGAATTGATTTAAGCGTTACCGTATCTGAAATTTCCACAAGCGTTCCCGAAGACATATAGCACATAAGAATGATCGGTAGTACTATTTCGTTTGCAGGAAAACCGAGAATAAATCCCAGCAGGACAACCCCGTCCATTCCAAGTATATGCCCGACAGGATCTAAAAATTCCGAAATATGTGAAAGTATGCTTGCATCAGCGACATTTACATTTGCAAGAATCCAGATCAGAAGACCAGCAGGTGCGGCAACAGCACACGCTCTGCCGAGTACGAAAATCGTTCTGTCAAAAATCGACCTGACAATCACCTTGCCTATCTGAGGTTTTCTGTAAGGCGGCATTTCAAGCACAAATGAAGATGGTACACCTTCAAGTACTGTTTTTGAAAGAATCCATGAAACGAGCAGTGTTATCAGTACCGCAAGGACGATGAAACCGAGCAGAATAAGAGCTGATATACCCGTTCTTACAATACCAGTGAAAGAAACGGTAAAAAACATTGAAATCACGGTAATAAGGGTTGGAAAACGTCCGTTACACGGCATAAAACAATTTGTGATAATCGCAATAAGACGTTCTCTCGGAGATTCAATAATCCTGCATCCTGTCACACCTGCCGCATTGCACCCCAGACCCATAGCCATGGTAAGAGCCTGTTTTCCGCACGCACCCGATCGTCTGAACAGTCTGTCAAGATTGTAAGCCGCTCTCGGAAGATACCCCAGATCCTCCAGTATGGTAAACAACGGAAAGAAAATAGCCATCGGCGGAAGCATTACCGACACAACCCAAGCCAGTACACGATAAATGCCGTTTACAGCCATATCCCTTACAGTTTCATGACAGCCGACATTTTCAAGAAACGCATAGATTTTGTCTCCGACAAAAAAGAGAAATTTTGAAAGTAACTGTGAAGGATAATTTGCACCTACTGCCGTAAGCCAGAAAATAACCCCAAGTATTCCAATCATAACTGGTATTCCCCATATTCTACCTGTAAGGATTCTGTCAATTTTCCTGTCACGTTCTGACTGCCTGCTGTCCTGACAGCTTACAACTTCCGTTGCAATTTCCTCTGCTTTTTTCACTATTGATGAAACGATGCTGTCACTGAGCTTAACTGTACCCATACAAGCCTTTGCAAGTGTTTCAGCAGATTTGTTGAGAGTACCGAAAATTTCCCCGACAATGTCGCAATCAGTATAAACACTGATTTTACCGCACAACTGCTCATCACCCTCAAGAAGTCTGAGTGAAGTCCACCTGAGCGGAAGTTTATTTTCTATAAATTCTTCTGTCACCTCTGAAATTTTTTCAATTTCCTGCTCAATAACATCATCATATTGTAGCTGTAAGACTGATGGATTATCATTTTCAATAACTTCACTCAGAGTCTGCATAAGAGCGTCAATATTTTTTCCGTCTCTTGCAGTTATGCCGACAACCGGAACACCGAGTATTTCCGAAAGTCTTTGCAGATTCACTTCAATTTTTTTCTTTTCCGCCTCGTCCATAAGATTTACACATACTACCGCTTTCGAAGTAATCTCAAGAATTTGCAGAACGAGATTTAAATTTCTTTCAATACATGTTGCATCACATACAACAACAACTGCATCTGGCTTTTCAAAACATAGAAAATCCCTTGCAACCTGTTCCTCAACGGAATTTGCCATAAGTGAGTATGTACCCGGAAGATCTGCAATAAGATATTTCTGATTTCGGTATTCACACCGTCCCACAGCATTGGTAACAGTTTTACCTGCCCAGTTACCGGTATGCTGTTTCATACCGGTAAGAAAATTAAAAACCGTCGACTTACCTACATTCGGATTACCTGCAAGAGCGATCAGATATTCGTCATCACGTTTTTTTATTTTTTCATTGTTATTTAATGATCTGCCGGTAGATTTGGCTGTCAGTCCCATAAAAATCACCTCTTTTAATATTTGTATGTTACTGACAGCTTGTATAATACCAGAGCGTGTTCATTTAATGTAAACACGCTCTGCTTATTTAAAATAAAAAAAGCGGGACCGTTACACGAGTAACAGTCCCAAGAGAGTGACATAATTTTAGAGGAGATGAAATTGTCTGACTTTTGCGTCGGTTTCATCCGACAAATATATTATGCCTCATTTTTGTGATAAAATTATGATATTCAGGTGTTTTTTTAAAAAAATCTAAAGGTAAAAAATGTCAGATAAGCTCGAAAAATGAAAATACAATTTAAACTAAAGAACAATTAAATTTATATTTGTCGGTGTTTTTATTTTGTAAAATTTTTGTAGGGGACGGCGCCTACGACGTCCCGTTAATTAAATGTAATTTTCGGCGGTGCGTCGAGGGCGCCGCACCCTACAGATGATAGGTGCAGAAAATAAAATGTTTGTGCGGTAAATATAAATTTATCTTACGATAAACCATCGTGCATTAACTATAATTTACGCTTAAATTAAATCTGAAAATGTCCCGCCGGGGTCACCCGGCAAATATAAATTTTCATCAACTTTTCACTTCAAATCATTATTCTTTTTCTTTTTTACAAAACCGAAAGATGAAACAACAGGTATTGCAACTGAAAAAGCGAATGCTGTCAGAATAATTTTACCTGTAAGTCTGACCGTTCCGAATACAAGCTGTGCAGGAGGAAAATAAACTGCCACAAATACCACTGCAAGCGAAACGAGTACTGCCAGTACAAGCTTCATATTTGAAAACGGATTAATTCCAAACAAACTTTTTGTTTCGGATTTACATTCAAATACATGGATGAGCTGTGAGAATATCAGTGTGACAAGGGCGGCTGTGCGGGCAACATCAACACTGTGAGACATATCAAGTGCAACTGTAAAACAGCCGAGTGTACTAAGTCCAATAAGTACTCCACGGATAATTATTTTAAAAAGCAGACCATTTGAAAAAAAGCTTTCGTTAATACCACGGGGATAATTTTTCATTACATCCTTTTCACATGGTTCCATACCGAGTGCGATAGCAGGAAGGCCATCTGTCACAAGATTTACAAGCAAAAGCTGAGTCGGCAGCAGAACCATAGGGAAGCCCATCAGTATGCCAAGGAACATAACAATTACTTCACCAATATTGCAGGACAGAAGATAACGCACAAATTTACGGATATTGGCATAAATCCCTCTGCCCTGCTCCACGGCACTGACAAGGGTTGCAAAATTATCATCAAGCAACACAACATCTGCCGCCTGCTTTGCGACATCAGTACCTGTAATCCCCATAGCAACGCCGACATCAGCTTCCTTGATGGCAGGAGCATCGTTCACACCATCACCCGTCATTGTAACAACATTGCCCTTTCTTTTGTACGCCTTTACAAGACGAAGCTTGTGCGATGGCGAAACTCTTGCATATACTGCATAATCATCAATGTTTCGGTCAAGCTGTTCATCGGTCATATTGTCAAGTTCCTCACCTGTGACTGCTTTTTTGTCACGGAGAATACCTGCCTCCTTTGCAACAGCGGCGGCGGTTTCCTTGTGATCACCTGTAATCATAACAGTTTTTATGTGTGCATTTGCACATTTCCTGATTGCGGTTTTAGCTTCTTCTCTTGGTGGATCACTCATTGCGGCAAGTCCGATAAACACAAGTTTTTCCAGTCCCTGAGAATATGCCAGTGCAAGAACACGCAGACCTCTTTTTGAGAGAAAACTGATTTCTTTTTCAATTTTTTCAAGACTTGTATTATCAAGAAGTTTTACACCCTGTGCAGTTTCGGTATACCCGCATTTTTTTATAAGTACATCAGGAGCACCCTTTACATATGTAATATTTTCTGAATTTTTATTTTTGTATGTAACCGACATCATTTTTGTTTCGCTGTCAAACGGCGTTTCGGCAATTTTACGCATACCGACAATTTTTTCCCTTGTCAGACCGCCTTTTGATGCAGCTATAAGAAGTGCAATTTCGGTCGGATCTCCGTGTACGTTCCATTCGCTTTTACTTTTCAACATTCCTCTCTGTCTGATGTTGAAAACTTCCTTCGTTTCAATTTTTGCAGTTGAACAGAGTACAGAACATTCAAATAACTTCTCAAGAGTCGGAAACGCTTTAGGGTTAAGACTTTTTTTGTCGAGCGTTATTTCTCCGGAAATTTTATAACCTGTACCAGAAACATCGAATTCCTTAAAATCGGTGTAAATGTGTTTTACAGTCATTTTATTTTCTGTAATAGTACCTGTTTTGTCAGAGCATATAACCGATGCACAGCCAAGTGTTTCAACGCTGTGGAGTTTGTTTACCAGTGCTTTTACTTTCAGCATCCTGTTTACAGCGAGTGCAAGGGCGATAGTAACTGTAGCAGGAAGACCTTCCGGAATTGCCGCAATAGCGATGGTAATTCCTGTCATAAGCATATCAAAAATCGGTTCACCTCTGAGAACGCCTGCCAGAAAAACCACAATACAAACGCCTATGCAAATAAGAGCAACTATTTTTCCGAGTTCTCCAAGACGTTTCTGTAAGGGTGTCTGAGATACAGCCGTTTCACTTATCATGTGTGAGATTTTACCCACTTGTGCATTTTTGCCGGTAGCAATAACAACAGCCTTTCCGTTTCCTCTTGTAACGACCGTTCCCGAATACACAACGCAGGGACGATTCAGTGAATTGTCCTTATCGTTTTCACTTCCGATACGTTTTGAAACCGGTTCTGATTCACCATTAAGCATTGATTCATCTGTAAAAAGACCACTGCATTCAACTATCACAGCATCAGCAGGGATTCTGTCACCTGCCTCAAAAATGATTATATCATCAGGCACTACGTTTTTTGCAGGAATTGTTTTTATTTTTGCATCTCTTACGACTTTGGCGGTCGGAGCGGTCATTGATGCGAGTGCCTCGAGAGTTTTTTCGGTTTTGTACTCCTGTATAAATCCGAGTACAGCATTAAGAAAGACTATTGCAATAATTGTCACAGCATCGTAAATTTCGCCCAGAAACACAGATATAACGGTTGCACCGAGAAGTATCATTACCATTACATCACGAAACTGTCCGGCAAATATTTTTACTGCACTGTTTTTATTTTTTTCAGCGATAGTGTTCGTCCCATACTCTGAAAGGCGGGACGCTACTTGTTTTTCTGTCAGTCCGTTCATATATTTCTCCTTTGCAGATTTTGTCCTACAAGAATATATGAACTTTTTTGAAAATTTATTACAAACTAAAAGTTTCGGTCAAGCCTTTTTAAAGGCTTGCGGGGTCGAG
>JAFQBO010000194.1 GCA_017416665.1 Oscillospiraceae bacterium | reverse complement strand
TTTTTATGGGAATTTTTATAAAAAAATTATAAAAAAGACTTGATTTTTGCTTTAAGATAGGTTATAATGTTAATATGTAAAACAAAGTAGGATATATATAATGTATAAAAGAGTTAAAAACAATCAGCATCTGCTTATAGCTCCTGTTATAACTCTTTTAATAACAGGAGTGTTTTTTGCATTGAACGGCGTTTTCCCATTCGGAAACAAAACCGTTTCATGGTGCGACATGAACCAGCAGACTATTCCTCTGCTGATGGATTTCAAGGATATTCTTGACGGCAAATCAGATATTTTTTACAGCACAGCCAATGCGGGCGGAATGAATTTCTGGGGAGTATTTCTCTTTTTCATTTCAAGTCCGCTATATATTGCGGTTAAATTTGTCGAAAAATCGCACCTTGTGTACTTTGTGAATATACTGTTTGCAGTAAAACTTGCATTATCTGCTTTTACAGCATCAGTTTATTTCAATAAAATCCATAAAAAACTTAAAACTGAATTTTCTGTTCTGCTTAGTGTTACATACGCTTTGTGCGGCTATGGAATGATGTATTATCAGACACTTGTGTGGCTTGATATTATGTTTCTGTTTCCACTGCTTGTACTGGCAGTACACCGCATGTGCAGACAGGGAAAACCGCTTATGTACGGCGTTGTTTTAAGTCTTATGATGACAACCTGCTTTTATATTTCATACATGATAATAATTTATCTGCTGATTGCAGTACCTCTCTACATTGCAATCTGCTGTAAGGCGTATGAAAGAAAAAAAGCGTCATTATCATTTTTGTGTACAAGCTTTATTTCCGCACTTATTACCGCTCCGATATGGCTCTGTGCTTTTTTACAGACCTCTGAATCGGCACGAGGCGAAGGAATGCTGTCGGAAATAATGTACAAACCATTTTTTGAAAACGGTGCAAACAAGTTCTGCGTTATTATGTGTACGGCACTTTGTATTGCAGTACTGCCGTTTTTCATCAAAAACAAAATCACAAAAAGAAAAAACGTAAGATACAATCTTATTTTACTTCTTTTTCTTGCCATTCCGTTGTTTGCCGATCCGGTAAACAAAATGTGGCACACGGGAAGCTATCAGAGTTTCCCTCTCAGATACGGATTTATCGTTGTTTTTACACTGCTGATTCTCACAGCATACTATTTTGAATACTCCGCTGATTTCGGCAGAACTTCAAAAGAGTATTTCATTACAGTCAGCATTCTTGCGGCAGCATATACAGTCATTTCGGCTTATGTTGTCACTGACAAAAAAAAAGAGCTTTCAAGCTATACAAACATTCTGAAAGTAGATAAAAATGCTTTTAAAATCCTTTTCGGACTGTTTCTGACTGCATTTATGATTTATATAATCTGTATTTACATTCAGCGTAAAAAACTCATCGGAAGCCGTGCATTATGCTTTGTGCTTATGCTGATGCTTGTGGGTGAAGTGTTTACGTCAATGACGGTAAATATAGGTTACGCTGTAAATAAAGGTGGTGTGCTGAAAACTTCAGCGGCACTTGAATATGACAAAAACAATAAACCGTATTACCGAACCAAAACGGAAAAAAAATATCTTCATGTAAACATGGTCGGCGGACTTGGCTATAATTCTCTGGCTCACTATACCTCTCTCACAAACGAAGATTATATGTTCGCCATGAAAAAGCTCGGCTACTCCTCCTACTGGATGGAAGTCGGTTCAAACGGCGGCACTGTTCTGACTGATGCATTGCTTGCCGTAAAATATTCGATTGGAACATATTTTGATTTTGAGTCACATTATGATATAACCAATCTTACAGGTGATCTTGAACGTGGAGAAAGCAGTATAGTATGTCCTGTCGGT
>JAFQBO010000193.1 GCA_017416665.1 Oscillospiraceae bacterium | reverse complement strand
GTGCGTCGAGGGCGCCGCACCCTACAGATGATAGGTGCAGAAAATAAAATGTTTGTGCGATAAATATAAATTTATCTTACAATAAACCATCGTATATTAATTATAATCACGCCTTAATTACGTCCGAAAATGTCTTGCAGTGGTCACCCGGCAAATATAAATTCAACTGCCTACAAAGATTTCTTACATATAATGCCAATAAAAAACACACTTAAAATTTTAGCAATTTTTAAATTTCTGCATAAAATAACAGTGTTCAGATTAATTTTAAGGAGGCTGTTATTTATGCAGGAATATTTTTTAGGAGGAAGCACTCCCACAGGCTTCAGAACTCACTTTTCAGACGTTATCAGCAAAGACGGGTACTACACCTACATACTCAAGGGCGGACCCGGAACAGGCAAATCAACTCTTATGAAAAAGGTTGCAAAGCATTTCAGGGACTGCAATGTAATAACCTATCGTTGTTCGTCTGACATCAACTCTCTTGATGCTGTCGTAATCGAAGATAAAAAAATCATAATTGTTGACGGCACTTCTCCGCATGTTTTCGATCCGATTTATCCGGGTGTATCACAGGAAATCATAAATCTCGGCAGTTTCTGGAACAAGGATGCTTTACAGAAAAACGGTAAAGCAGTACAGCTCCTTTCTGACGAAAATCAGAAATGTCACCGCACCGTAAAGCGTTATATCAAAGCAATATCATCGATCAATTCAGACATATGCCGTCATGCAGAAAACAGTCTTGACAGACAGAAGCTGTCGGCTTATATACAGCGTCTTTCAAAAAAGCTTATACCGTCCAAAAACAATATTGACGGCAGGCGTGAGTTTAATCAGCTTTCCTCACTTACACAGGAAAAATACATGACTCTGCCTGTAAATGAAGAATATTCAAAATATTTCATAAAAGATGACTTTTTTGCTGGTGGAAATTTCTTTTTGAGAAAACTGGCAGATACATTTACTGAAAACGGCTATGACATAACTGTAAGCGAATGTAATATGCTGGATGCTCCGACATATGAACATCTGATCTGCCATAAGCTTAAACTTGTATTTATTACAGGCAATTTCATGAATGGTCTTACACCTGAAACTGAAAATGTAATAAACTTTACAAGATTTTATGACAAAGAACTGCTTTCGTCAAAAAAACAGCGTATGAACTTCAATAAAAAGGCAGTAGCAGAACTTATTTCAGAAACGGCTGAATGTCTGACCACTGCCCTTAAAATTCACGATAAACTTGAAAAATACTACATCAATGCTTTGGATTTTGAGAAGCTTGAAAAAATGACTGATGACTTTATAAAAACTCTTGAATGACTGAAATAAACGCATATTTGCTTTCAATAATGCTTTCTGCCGTACAGATAAGCTCACGGCATCTCTCCAGCTTTTGCAGAGAAGTTTTATCGGAAAAATAATTTCCGTTTTTCAGAAAGTCTGTAAAGTACCTTGCAGAAAGCTCAAAAGTAATGCAAAGCGTACCCAAAAAATAATTTTCAAAGCCCTCAGGTTTGTTACACGAAAAATAGCCGCTACAATATTCAGCAAATTTCCGTAGATCAAGTCTGCTTTGGGTAATACACGCCGATCTTACGCCGTCACCAAAATCATACACCGCAAGTCCAGGCATAACAGTGTCAAAATCAATAAGGGTTATTCCCTTACCTGTTTTTCTGTCAAACAAAACGTTTGAGCATTTTACGTCATTATGCGTAACGGAAAGCGGAATATTTTTTTCAGCAAGCATTTTTGCGTACGCCTGCATTTTTTGAAAAAATTCAAACTCACGTTTATAATTATCATTTTTCACTGTAAAAAGTTCATCAAGTATAAACTGTGTATCATGAAAATTTTCAAGTGTGAAATAGAATTTTTCCGTATCAAGTGTTTTGACAAGGGAGTGAAATTCACCCGTAACTCTGCCAAACTCATAAATTTGGTTGTAGTCATCAAGAGTGACATACGAAACTGAATTTTCTATGTACGGGTATATACGCCACATCTCATTTGCACGCATTATGTAATTTTTATCCCTGTATTTCATAAATTCGGGACACTGTACCCTGCCTTTAAGACAAGACGTTATCATTTTGATATTAGACATTATTTCTTCGGGATTTTTAAAGACGTTCCCGTTTATCCGCTGAAGAATATATTTTCTGCCATCGGAATAAATTATCTTGTAGGTAGAGTTTATATGTCCCGAATTGATTTTTTCTGTTCTGAAATTTTCAGACGGAAGTGCAAAAAGCTTTAAAACTTCATGTATTTCTTTCATAGTTATCACCTTTATTAATAATAACAAATTATTTTTATTTTGACAAGACTTGAAGTTTATGTAAAATAATGCTATAATAATAAAAATAAGTGCCTTACACGGCAGAAAGGGAGAAAATCATGTCATTTGTATCTGATTTCGGAAAAAAGATTTCAAATAAAACAAAGGAAATTTCACAGAAGGCAAAAGTTATGTCTGAAACAAATTCACTCAATAATATAATTAAAGGTGAAGAATGTAAGATTGATTTCCAGTACAAAACCATCGGTAAACTTTATTTTGAAAAGTTCGGTGAAAATCCGGAAGATGATTTTGCCGAAGCTATAGAAACAATCAAGGCTTCAATGCAGAAAATAGACGAAACAAAACAGGAAATAACAAAAATCAGAAGTCGTTTCAACTGTCCTGAATGTGGAGAACCGTTTAAGAATGACGCTTTATTTTGCTCAAAGTGCGGTGCGAAACTGCCTGAAAAAGAAGAGGAAGCAAAAGTTCCTGCTGACGCAAAAAAATGTGAAAAATGCGGTAACTTGCTCAAAAAGGATGCTTTATTCTGTAATCTCTGCGGAAACAAACTTGATGTTCCTGAAATTACTGCTGTTGCTGAAGAATCCGGTGAATTATCCGAAAAAACTGCTGTAGAAGAATTCGCACCTGTACAGCCTGAGTCAGATGAAACAGTTGCTGAAGCAAGCGAAACAGAAGTTAAAGCTGTTGAAACAGAAACAACAGAGGAAACTACTGTAGAAGAAATCACAGAAGAAGCAGAAGCTGTTGCTGAACAGGAAGAAGCTGTTATTTCTGAAACTCCTGTTGAAGAAACAGCATCAGACGATGAAGAACCGGCTGAAAAAATCTGTCCTAATTGTAATAACAAAATGCTTATGGATGATATTTTCTGTAATGAATGCGGAACAAAGGTTGAATAAATTTTACTTACACAGTTTTAGACTGTAGAAAAACCTGAAAATAGCGGGCGACCACTGGTCGCCCCTACATGAAAACAAACGGATTTGAGCCATTTGTAGGGGCGAGCATTGCTCGCCCGTTATCATAAAATGAACTTTTTCAACAAACTACAACTGCCACCCTAAGCGGTGGCAGTTTCAGACTGTAGAAAAACCTCAAATTTAATTTTCGTGCCGATTAAATCGGCAGGCAAACTTAATTACGACCAAAGTAAGGGGACGCTTTCTCTTGTAAAGCGTCCCCTCTTGAAAAACAGCCC
>JAFQBO010000192.1 GCA_017416665.1 Oscillospiraceae bacterium | reverse complement strand
TAGTTCTCATTGCATTAAGTATTGCAATAACCGAAACACCGACATCGGCAAAAACCGCCGCCCACATATTCGCAAGTCCGAGTGTTCCGAGAATAAGAACAAGTATTTTAACACCGAGAGCAAAAACTATATTCTGATATGCTATTGAAAGAGTTTTTCTGGATATGTTCATTGCTTCTGCAATTTTTGACGGCTTATCGTCCATCAGAACAATGTCTGCCGCTTCGATTGCTGCATCTGAACCGGCCGCTCCCATTGCGATACCTACATCAGCACGGGAAATTACAGGTGCATCATTTATGCCGTCACCAACAAAGATAAGCTTGCCGTCAGCTGAAAGTTCATTCATAAGATTTTCTACGATTTCAACCTTATTGTCCGGTAACAGCTCACAATAAGCCCTGTCAATACAAAGCTTTTCCGTAATTTTTTCGCCTGCATTTTTACTGTCACCTGTCAGCATGACTGTTTTAATGCCACTCTTTTTAAGTTCGGAAACTGCTTTCTGCGAATCACTTTTCACCTCGTCTGAAATAATAAGGTATCCTGCATAAACGCCGTTTACAGCAACATGTACAGCCGTACCCGTCTGATTTGGTTGCTTAAATGAAATATTATTTTGTTTCATAAGTCTGTCATTTCCGACAAGTACGCTTTTACCGTCAATACTGCACTGTACACCAAATCCTGCAATTTCGGTGTATTCAGAAACTTTGGCATTGTCAACGGCTTTACCATATTTACGAACAATCGAAAGTGCAATCGGGTGCGAAGAAAAGCTTTCTGCGTGTGCTGAATATTCGATAAGCTGTTGCTGAGAAATATTTTCAGTATAAATATCCGTTACATTAAAAACGCCCTGTGTGAGTGTACCTGTCTTGTCAAAAACAATTATTTCCGCTTTTGATACAGCCTCAAGGTAGTTTCCGCCTTTTATAAGTATACCCGATTTTGATGCTCTGCCGATTCCTCCGAAAAAGCTGAGTGGTACAGAAATCACCAATGCACACGGACATGAAATTACAAGGAAAATCAATGCTCTGTTAATCCATGTATTCCAGTCTCCTGTAAAAAGAGATGGTATAACCGCAAGAACAGCCGCCGCAATTACAACAACAGGTGTATAATACTTTGCAAATTTTGTAATAAAATTTTCTGCCTTTGATTTTTTTGATGCTGAATTTTCCACCAGTTCAAGAATTTTTGAAACAGTAGAATCCCCGAAATTTTTTGTTGTACGAACTCTCAGGACACCGTTAAGGCTTATGCAACCACTTATTACCTCATCGCCTTTTGCAACGTCTCTCGGTACAGATTCACCCGTAAGGGCGGATGTATCAATGCTTGCACTGCCGCTTTCGATGATTCCATCAATCGGTACCCTTTCACCAGGTCTTACAACAATTATACTTCCGACTTCAACTTCCTCAGGATCAGTTTCTGTAACAGACATATCAGCGTTTTCCACATTTGCCGTATCGGGACGTATATCCATAAGCGAAGAAATTGACTTCCTTGAACTGTTTACTGCAATACTCTGGAACAGCTCTCCTACCTGATAAAAAAGCATAACGGCTGTACCTTCGGCATAGTCACCGCTTCCGCTGAGGTACCCTGAAAGAAAAGAACCGACAGAAGCTATCGACATAAGAAAGTTTTCATCAAAGATCTGCCCATGTGCAATATTGCGTACTGATTTGTAGAGAATATCCCATCCGATTACACCAAACGGAATAAGTGCAAGCACAAGTTTCAGCAGGTCATTTTCGACAGGCACTGCAAGGTAAACAGCAAATAAAACAGCTGAAACTATAATTCTTACAAGTACCCTTTTCTGTTTTCTTTTCATAAACTCACAACCCTTATTACATTACAATGTGACAATCAGGTTCAATCTTCTTTATAACCTTTGATGCCTGTTTCAGAATTTTATCAAAAGCATTTTCATCAGCAGTAAGTGTGAGTTTCTGTGTCATAAAGCTCACAGTAACAGCTTCAACGCCATCAATTTTTGCAATTCCTGCTTCCATTTTTGCTGCACAGTTTGCACAGTCAAGCTCTTCAAGTTTAAATGTTTTTTTCATGATAATTACTCCTTATTTATTCATTGATATGTTCAATTCCCTGATTGATGATACTGTAAACATGATCATCGGCGAGAGAATAAAAAACGTGCTTTCCGTCTTTACGGCTTTTCACAAGCTTGTTTGTTTTGAGAATTTTCAGCTGGTGCGAAACCGCTGTCTGACTTACTCCAAGAAGCTGTGAAATGTCGTACACACAAAGTTCACTGCTGAAAAGAGAATATAAAATTTTAATTCTTGTCGAATCTCCGAACACTTTAAAAAGCTCGGCAAGGTCATAAAGTGTTTCATCAGGAGGAGTTATCTCCCTGACCTTTTCAATAGCCTCTTCGTGTATATGCATAAATTCTGATGCAGTATTTTCCGTACTCACTTATATCAACGTCCTTTCATATGAATATCTGTTCATATGATAACATATAAATTCACTCTTGTCAATAGTTTTTTGAAAAAATTTTTTTAACTCAAATAAACAAAATGACACTAAAATTAAAATAATGTTTACCTAAAGATAACAAATGTCTTTAAATTTCACATAAACACTTGACATTTGTTACCGAATAATGTACAATATTAATGTACATAAGTGTGAATTCACACAAAATATTTTATTTATGTTTTATTTTTTTAGGGAGGAAGATCATCATGAACTTCAGAAAAACCATTGCGGCTGTCGCAACAGCTGCTGCATGTTCATTGTCAATGTTCAGCTTCAGTCTTGCAAATATTGACAAGGAAAATGTTTACGCTACAGGACTTACAGGAAAAACAGCTTTTGAAATCACAGATCAGATGACAATCGGCTGGAACCTTGGTAACACCCTTGACTGTGCAAATACAGGTTCAACATTTTCAAGCGATCCAAAGTTTGCTGTTACAAAGTGGGGCAACCCTGAACCGACACAGGCTCTTTTCGATGCTGTAAAGGCTGCCGGTTTCAACACTGTCCGTGTTCCTACAACATGGTATGAACATATCCAGAAAGATGCAAACGGCGACTGGGAAATCAGTCCTGACTGGCTGGCATATGTAAAGAAAACAGTTGACTATGCCTATAACAACGATATGTTCGTAATCCTTAACGTTCACCATGAAGACTGGGTAAACGTTGAGAAATTTACAGATGAAACAAAGGCTGCTGCCGCTGAAAAACTTGAGGACATCTGGACACAGGTTGCAGACGAATTTGCTGATTATGACCAGCACCTTATTTTTGAAGGTATGAACGAACCAAGACAGACATATGATCCTGCTGTTGAATGGGGTGCAGGTGACACATATTCATGGCAGTATATCAATGACCTTAACAATATTTTCGTAGATGTTGTAAGAGGACAGGGTTCATCAGCAAACAGTGAACGTGTACTTATGCTTCCTGGTTATGTTGCATCAAGCAATCCTGATACTGTAAGACAGATTGCAATTCCTGATGGTTCAGGTAACGTTGCACTCTCAGTTCACGCTTATCTGCCATACTTCTTCACTATGGATACAAGCGATAAGGCAAACCACGAATACCTAGCAGACGGTTCTTCAAACAGCGGTTGGGGTGCAAACTACAGACAGGAAATCAATACTTTCTTCAGCAACATGAAGTCAATCATCTCAGAAAAGAACGCTCCAATTATTATCGGCGAATTCAGTGCCTCAGACTTCGGCAATACTGATTCAAGAATAAACTGGGCTAAGGACTACCTCGGTGCAGCTGAAGATGCCGGAATTCCTTGCGTACTCTGGGACAACAACGCTGTTTACACAGAAGGTGCAACACCATCAGGTGAAAACCACGGCTACATTAACAGAAAAACAAATACATGGTATGAAAATTCAGCACCTGTTATTGAAACTATGATGCAGACAGTAGGTGTTTCAAATTATTCAGTTCCTGTATATTCAGCACAGGATTTCTCATGGGACAACATCAAAATCGGTGATGACTGGGTTGAACTCTTCAAAAGTACAGAAGGTCAGCAGACATTAGGTGAAGGCGATGTTCCTTTTGAATGGGGTAACGTTCAGTTCACAGGCTATGAAAATTACATCAACGAAAACTATAAGATCGTTGTAATTGCAAAATCAGCTAAAGATCCTGCCCTTGCAATCATGGCTCCTGCAAACTGGAATCTTGTTATGAATGACGGTACAAGCACTCAGGATTATGTTTATAACTATTCATACGAAGACATGAAGGCAACTGTAAACGGTTCCGGTGATGACATAAACAATATAATATGTATGTTTGCAAGTGCACAGGGTGATATTGCAACAGTTTATGGTATCTATGCAGTTCCTGTAAACAGCGAACAGCCTACAACAGAACCAACTACAGAGCCTACAACAGAGCCAACAGAACCTTCTACAGAACCTACAGAACCTTCTACAGAACCTACAGAACCTTCTACAGAACCTACAGAACCATCAACAGAGCCAACTGAACCTTCTACAGATCCTACAGAGCCATCTACAGAACCTACAGAACCATCAACAGCTCCTTCAGTAGATATCGGTACACCAACAATCATGGGCGATGTAAACTGTGATAACAGTATCGGTACTGCTGACATAGCAGCTCTTTCAAAGTTTGTAGCAAATACTGATCTTTTCCCACTTAAGGATTCTACAGCTGCTGCAAATGCAGATGTTACACATGATGGTGTACTTGACTCAACTGATATTCTTAAACTTATTGAATACCTGCTCAAGACAATTACAGCTGACGATCTTAATAAATAATCTGTAAAATTTAAAGGACGCCTTATATGGGCGTCCTTTCAGTTTGTAGAAAAAGTTTATTTTATACTAACGGGCGAGCAATGCTCATCTGCTATTTTAATTTTTCTACAGAATAAAGGGACTGCCAAAGCAGTCCCTCCAGCTTGTCGAAAAAGTCTGCATTCACAAAACTAAAAGTTTTGATCAAACTTTTTCAAAAGTTTGCGGAATCCAAAGGCAGAGCCT
>JAFQBO010000191.1 GCA_017416665.1 Oscillospiraceae bacterium | reverse complement strand
GTTCTCAGTCTGCCTGCACCAAGACCAAAGCTTCCTTCACGATAGCTGTCAGAAACTGAAAGCAAAGCCTCCTCAGTTGTTCTTATAATAAGGGGTAAAATCATTATTGCAAGAGTTACAGCACCTGAAATAAGGGAATAACCCATGCCGAATGCAATTACAAAAAGAAGATAGCCGAAAAGTCCGTATACAATTGACGGAATGCCCGAAAGAGTTTCAGCCGTAATTCTTATTATTTTTACAAGCTTACTGCCTCTTTTTGCATACTCAACAAGATAAATTGCCGCAAATATTCCCACAGGCACAGCAATAACAAGTGATAAAACCGTCATTATCACCGTATTAACAATAGCAGGTGTCATTGAAACATTTTCACTTGTATACTCCCATGCAAAAATTGACGGAAAGAATTTGATAAGGGCAGGTATACCCTTGACAAGTATATATCCTATAAGCATTACAAGTACACCTGCTGAAAGGATAATGGAAACAAGCATTAACAGCTTCAGTATCAGGGAAATTGGTCTGCCTTTGTATTCCCGAAGTCTTTGTTTTAATGTTCTTGTATTTATTGCTTCACTGCTGTTGATTTTGTTTGGTATTAATTTCTCTGCTATTTCCATATCAGTTCCTGCTCCTGTTCTTTATAACTGTAAACAAAGTGTTTATAATCAGAATAAACGTGAAAAGTACAACTGCTGTTGCAATCAGCGAATCTCTGTGCAGATCGGCAGCATATCCCATTTCAAGTACAATGTTTGCGGTAAGTGTGCGTATTCCCGATGTCAGCTTTTCAGGAAGAATACTCTGGTTTCCGCATACCATTACCACAGCCATTGTTTCTCCGATTGCACGTCCGATACCAAGTATCACACCTGCCATAATTCCGTTTTTAGCGGCAGGAAGAACTGCAAAGAATACACTTCTTTCACTTGTTGCACCAAGTGCAAGTGAGCCCTCATAATAACTTTCGGGAACAGCCCTTATTGCCGATTCAGCAACACCTATTATGGTAGGCAGTATCATTATTCCAAGCAGAACAGACGCTGTAAGCATTCCCTTTCCGCTTCCGCCGAAAATATTCTGCATTGCCGGAACAATGACCATAAGTCCGAAAAATCCATAGACAATAGATGGTATACCTGCCATAAGCTCAAATGCCGGCTTTAAGATTTTATACAATCCTTTAGGACAGAATCTTGCCATGAAAACTGCACATAGAATACCCAGAGGTACACCGATTAAAATTGCTCCTGCTGTTACATAAATACTTCCCACAATCATAGGAAAAATACCAAACTGATTTTCAAGTGGCTTCCATGACTTGCCGAAAAAAAAATCAAAAATACCAATTTCACTAATAGCAGGTATTCCGTTTGCAAACAGAAATACACATATTGTTACAACTGCTATAATCGAAATGCATGCTGAAATCAAAAAGACTATGTGCATTATTTTTTCTTTGTACTTACGCATAATATCACCCATTTTAATATTACTGAATTTCACTCCAGTCGGTAATTTCACCTGTATAAATCTGCTTTATCTGTTCCGATGTGAGATTATCAATTTCGCTGTCATTGTTTACGATAACTGCAATACCGTCCATTGCAATAACTGTCGGAACAAGCCCCTGCTGGATTTCGCTGTCCTTTACTTCACGAGATGCCATACCAATATCACATGCACCCTCAATTGTACTTGTCATACCTGCTGATGAACCTGTCTGCTGAATTTCAATTGTAACACCGCTGTTGAGCTTTTTATATTCGTCAGCCAGAACCTCCATCACCGGAGCAACAGATGTTGAGCCTGCAACAACAATAGTTCCGCTCATATCTGATGGTGTGTAAGCACCTGCATCAGAAGCCTTTATGTAGCCCTTTTCTTCAACGATTGCCTGACCGTCAGCACTCATGATAAAGCTTACAAAATCAGCCGCAAGGTCACTTATATCTTCCTTTGTGGCAATATTAAAAGGACGAGCGACCTTGTATTCTCCGCTGTTAATATTGTCAACTGTTGCTTCCGTACCGTCAACGCTTACCGCCTTTACTTCATCGTTTAAAGAACCTAATGAAATGTAACCAATGGCATTGCTGTTACCTGCAACCGACTGAATAACAACAGATGTACTGTTTGAAATTTCGGCTGATGCTACTGTGTTGTCCACATCATCAACTGTTATTTCCATAAGCTCCGTGAATGCTCCTCTTGTTCCTGAACCGTCTTCACGGGAGATAACTGTAATTTCACTGTCTGAACCTCCACAGCCTGTAAGGCTTGATGCTGCCATAATCATTGCCGCAAAAACTGACATTATTTTGCTCTTTTTCATAGATATTACCTCTCTTTAAATATATCTGATTTTAAATACTGTACTTTTCTGTACAATTACATTATAATACATCAATGTAAAATGTTAAATCACAGTCGTGTTAAATTTATGTAAAATTTAAAAAGAGAATTCCCGAACCGGAAATTCTCTTTTTTCTATTTTTCTATTTTCTCAATCAGACTGCAAAGCTCACTCATATTCTTAATCACATAGTCCGCACCATTATCAAGATAAATATTGCGTACTCTGAGAGTTTCCTGCTTTTTCTTTTCAGGTGAAAATGCCTCATACTCATCTTCGCTATATCCCATTACAGAACTGCCTTCAACAACTCCGACAGTAATCATACCCGCATTTTTACCTTCCTTAATATCAGCAACCGTATCACCGACTTTGATTGTATTACCCACACTGCCGACACCAAGAACTTCAAGATTTCTGAAAATCATATACGGATAAGGTCTTCCCATATTATTTGTATGATTCGGACAAAACCACGCATCAGGCTTATAACCCTGTTTTTCAGCTGCCTTTACAACAATATCCATCATCTCTGTTGTATAGCCTGTTGTTGAACCGATTTTTATTCCTTTTTCACGAAGCTTTGCAATTTCTTCTGTTACATAAGGCTTTGGCGTACTGAATTCATTAAGCACCTCAAAAATCACACGTTCGCTCTGTTCATAAATTGCATCTACATCACTCTTTTCCCACATTCTGCCGTGAGCTTTTTTCCATTCTTCTGTAATGCGTGGCATCTTCATCATTGCGTGAATGTGATCCCATTTGAGCATTCCCATAGGTTCTCGTATTTCATCTGTTGTAGGTTTAATACCAAATTTCTCAAAAGCCTTTGCAAATGCAACTACAGGAGCAAATGAACCATAGTCAACAGTTGTTCCTGCCCAATCAAAAATAACAGCTTCAATCTTTTTCATATCTTATTTTACTCCTTTAAGAAATTCCTCAAAAATATTTCCGAGCTTTTCAATATCCTCAGCATAAATCTCACCAATATTACCAATACGGAAAACATCAGCATCAGTTACCTTACCAGGATAAATCGCATAACCTCTTTCCTTGATAAAGCTGTACATTTCTTCGAATGAGAAGCCTGCACTGTCAGGGTAACGGAAGGTTGTTATAATCGGACTCTGATTTCTGTCAAGATATGTTTCAAATCCAAGCTTTGTCATTTTTACAATCAGCATATCATTATTATTCGAGTAACGTGCATATCTTGCAGAAACACCGCCTTCAGCACTGAGTTCTTCAAGAGCCTTTGCAAATGCAAGTACAACATGTGTCGGAGAAGTAAAACGCCACTTGCCGTCCTTTTCCATGCACTGCCACTGGTCGTAAAGGTCAAGCGAAAGACTTACTGCGTTATCCTTACACTTTTCAAGTTCAGTTCGTTTACATATGATAAACGAAAATCCCGGAACACCCTGTATACACTTGTTTGCAGAGCTTATAATAAAATCAATTCCAATACCTGACACATCAATATCAACTCCGCCAAAGCTTGACATTGCATCAACAATAAACACTCGTCCAAACGACTTCACTTTCTTTGCAACAGATTCAATATCATTAAGAATACCTGAAGTTGTTTCGCAGTGTACCATCGAAACATGAGTTATTGCAGGGTCACTTTCAATTTCCTTTGCAATAATATCAGCGTCGGGAATTTCATTATACTTGAAATTCAGAATTTTATAGTTAAGTTCTGCATGCTTTGCAATATCCTCCATACGTTCACCGTATGCGCCATTTGCGGCAATGAGAAGCTTTCCTTTTTTACCGACAGCAGAAGTCAGCACCGATTCAACACCAAATGTACCGCTTCCCTGCATAAGAACCGCTGTATATTCATCTTCGGATACATGAGCAAGTTTTAAAAGTTCTTTTCTGATATTCTGAGTAATCTGCTTGTAGTCATTGTCCCATGTACAATGGTCAACAAGCATTTCCTTTTTTACAGTATCTGTTGTTGTAAGCGGACCTGGTGTAAGCAATTTATAGTTAATCATAATTTTAATCCTTTCATTTTAAACTTATTCTTATTTACATGATTCAGAGAGATTTCTGTGCTTTTCAAGAAGTTCAACTGTAAGTGGTTCAGCAAAAGTTTTAGAGTTTGCAGAAATTGCATTGCTGTCAGCAGTTTCACCCTCATAAAGAGGTACAGGATAATAATTCATAAGATCTGCTCTTCCTTTTTCAGTAATGCACTGCACCATTTCCATAGCCAGTTCTTTTGTTTCATCGCCTTTATCCACCACTGCCAGTGATTCTGTCAGAGTAAAATTCCCCTCTGTCGGGTCAACGAAATCAACAGGAAGCCCGTCATTTTTATCAGCTATTGCCTGATGTCTTAAACCAAATCCTATTGCAACTTCTCCTGCTCTTACCTTTTTTATAGGACCTGAGCCTGACTGTTCAATATGTGCACCTGCGTTTTTGTAAATATCAGTTAAAATTTCCTTTGTACCTTCCTCACCATATTCATTTACAAGCGACTGAATCATAAGCCACGCTGTTGATGAACCCTGAATGTCAACTACTGAAATGTAACCTGCATATTCTGGATTTGCAAGGTCTTTTACAGAAGTCGGAGTAGCAAGTCCCTGTTCAATGAGTACATCGGTATTTACAAGTATTGCACCCTGATTTGCAAGGAAAGGTGCATAATATGACGGATAACTGTCGGTAGTGTTCACCTCAAAGGTAAGGTTAGTGAACATATCACTTTCACTCTGTGCCGATTCAATATAATAGGAACTCATTGTAATAATGTCCGCTTCAATATCCCTGCCCTCAGCAAGCATTTTACCGCCAAGCTCAGATGTGCCAAAGCTCTGAAATACATATTTACCCTCATAGCCGTTTGAATCAAGAGTGTTCTTCATACACTCAACTGCTTCATCATCAGCGTTCGAATAGATGATAACCTGTTCGTCTTCACCTGAACAGCCTGTTAAACCTGCACAAGCTGTAATCATCATACATGCACACGTAACCATACTTAATAATTTTTTGAATTTCATACTGTTTTTCCTTTCTTGCTTCTGATTGCTGCAAAAAGTCTTACAAGACCTTTTACAAGCAGATTTGTTATTAAAATCAGGATTGACAGCACAAATATTTCATTAAAGTTTGCAAAGTGCTGTAGCTCCTTGATTTTTGCTGTGATAATCATTGTTTTTGTACCTGCCAGGAAGATAACCGCACTTACAGTTACCATTGCATTCACAAAAAAGTAGCTGAACACTTCAAGAAGTGTCGAAACTGCATTTGGTGTAATAATCCTTATAACCGTTTTTATCCAGCTGTCACCCATAAGCTTTGCTGTTGTTTCCCAGCTTGCATTAAGCTTTTCAAGACTGCTTTTCATCATCAGATACGGCGATGAAAAATAGTGGATAATATTACAGATTATTATTACCGCAAAGGTGTTGTGCATAAATGTCCCTTTAAATGTCAGCAGATAGGCAACACCCAGAACCATGCCGGGAATTGTATTTGTAACAAGAGATACAATATCAGGAATTTTACCCAGATGCCTGTGTTCATTACGTCTTGCAGAAACAAGTGCAAGACTATATACAACAAGCGTTCCGATAACTGCTGTTACAACTGCTGTCAGAAGTGAGTTTTTATAAACACTCATCAAAGAGCTGTCGGATAAAATTTCGGTTATATGCTCAAGAGAAAAATTCATTTTATACGGCCACTGTTCAACAAAAGGCACAATGAAAATCACTGCAAAAACTGAAAGTACACAGGCAATAATTACTCCCGAAGCAATACCCATACCAATATCACGAACCTTGTTTTTAGTAAGCTCAATAACGGAAATTTTGTTGTAACGGATATTATACTTGTTAAGTGAAGAAATAAGTATAATACTCAGAACTGACGGCAGAAGCATTATAATTGAAACAGCCGAGCCTGTGTTGAAATCCGGAAGACTTCCAAGCATTTCGTTGTAAAGCCGTGTGGCGAGTAAATCCACATTTCCTGCAAGTGCTGCCGGAATACCATAATCTGTAAAGCTGAGTGTGAAACTTTGAATAAAGGATACTGCAAGTGTGCTTATAAGAGGTGTAATAACGGTAGTTAAAAAGCTTTTTATTTTGCTGTCCCCCATCATCCGTGACACAATCATAAATTTCTTGTCAACATAACCCATAGTATTATTTATAAGCATAAAGGAAATCGGAAGAGTATAAATCACAAAACCGATTATAAGACCTGCTGTGCCATAAATATCAATAAGCTGAGTACCCAGAAGATTTGTCATAAGCCCCTGCTTGCCGAAGGAATAAATTATTGCAAAACCATATGTAATAGTCGGGAGGAGCATTGGCAGCATAACAAGCGATGCAATAACTTTTTTAAGCTTTCGGCTTATATTGGTATAGTTAATAGCATACGCAGGAATAAAGGCAAGAATTGTTGTTATCAGTCCGCTTAATGCCGATATTAATACACTGTTTAAAAGAGAGGTAAAAATGCTTCCTCCCGAAAAAAGTCTGCTGTAATATTCAGATGTTACTCCATCATCTCCATAAAAGGATTTGCAGAGAATTGTAACCATCGGTATAAGGAGGAAAAAACCAAACAGCAGACAACTGAAAATCAGAATTGTTTTCTGAGGAGATACCTTTAATTTTTTCATACCGCTGTCCTTATCATTTTTTTTGTATCCGCAAAAAGTGCAAGAATATTATTACGCTTGATTTCAAGCTGACGGAGAATAAATTCAGTTACAAAGCTGTCAGACGGATTATCAATTATTTCATTTGGTTTTGCGTACTGTAAAATCGTTCCGTTTCCGACAATCATAACCTTATCCGAAAGACTTAATGCTTCCTCAGGGTCATGTGTAACAATAATAGTTGTAAGATGATATTCCTTTGCAATCTGTTTTATCTTATCCTTGATTGACTCCTTAATAACACCATCGAGAGCACTAAGCGGTTCATCAAGAAGCAGAATTTTCGGCTTCATAACAAGTGTTCTTGCAAGTGCAACCCTTTGCTTCTGACCCCCTGAGAGCTGTTCAATATTTTTGTAAAGATGTTCTTTTAAACCAAGTAATTCAATAAGCTCATCAACTTCTTTTGAAGTAGAAATATCGGGCTTATTACGAAGCCCATAAACAATATTTTCATACGCGTTAAGATTTGGAAACAGAGCATAGTCCTGAAATACTATATTAAAACCTCTGTCTTCCATAGATACCTTTGTAATATCATGGTCATCAAATCGGATTTCACCGCAATCGGGCTCTGTGATGCCAAGAATAATGTTGAGAAGTGTTGTCTTACCACTTCCCGATGAACCGAGAATTGAAACAATCTCACCATTTTCAACTGAAAAATTCACATCTTTAAGAACATTCACATTACCGAATGACTTACTTATATTTTTTAGTTCAAGCATATATTTTTCCCTTTCATATTTTTTCTTACAGGTATTATTTTACACCATAAATGTTAAATCCAAAATCGTTGTTGCGTTAAATATAAGTTAAAATCGGAGCAAAACGTGATAAGCTCGCTTAATCACGTTGCGACGATTGCAACCGTCGCAGGGAGTTTTGCTCCTCAGGGTTTCAGTGGGAGATTTATTCTCCTACTGAAAGTCTGAATGGAACCCGCCGCCTAAGAG
>JAFQBO010000023.1 GCA_017416665.1 Oscillospiraceae bacterium | reverse complement strand
GGATGCCTACATCCGCCCGTTATGAATGTAATATGTCTGCGGTGCGATGTGGGCATCGCACCCTACATTGCCTATATATATTTTACACATACAAAGTGGCTTTGCGTTGCTTGTGTCATTGACTTTTTATGTTGGCTTTGTTATAATAAACTTACAGATGAATAAGAATATGCAGCAGAGAGGATATGTGTAAATGTACAGCTTTAAGAGAATAGGAATGAATGAAATAGAGGCCATAAAAAAGTTGTTTACAGGTGTATTTACAATCGAACCATGGAATGATGATTGGTCAAACAAAGAACAGTTGGATTTGTATTTGTCTGACTTGGTCGGACAAAGTAATTCATTGGCATATGGTTTATTCGAAGATGATAAATTGATAGGTATATCTATGGGGCATATTAGGCATTGGTATTCCGGTACAGAATATTATATCGATGAATTATGCATACAGACAGATAAGCAAGGAAATGGCATAGGAACTTATTTTATAAAAGAAATCGAAAAAGCAATAAAAGAAATTGGGGTGGTGCAAATTTTCTTGCAAACAGAGAATAATGTACCTGCTTATGGCTTTTATCAGAAAAATGGATTTTACGAATTGAAGGAGCATGTATCGTTTGTAAAACGAATATATTGCTCCCCCAACTAAACCTTGCCGTCAAATACTCGGCATAAAGAAAATTTCTCTGTGTCAGAAAAACTTGAAATGCGACAGTATTCCTTCGTTTTCCTTCCTTGATAAATTTTCATTCTGCTTTCGCCTTTTTGGCAAGGTATAATTGGTGGAGCAATAGTACAGAGATATAACAACTCAGAGAAGAATTTAAAGTTGTGGAGGTAAGGATGGGCATGAAGATAGGAGTAATTCAGGCATCGTCACAAAAAGAAAAGAATAGTATTATTTTTGAGAGCGTGACAAAGACGGCGAAAACTCTTGGTCATGAAGTAGTTAATTTTGGTGTGTTTGATGATTCTTTACAACAGTTTTCGTATATTGAAATTGCTATCTGCGTCAGTTTATTACTTTCAAGCAGAGCTGTAGATTTTATAGTGACAGGATGTTCGTCCGGTCAGGGTATGATGCTGGCGTGTAATAGCTTACCCGGTGTATTATGCGGCTACGTTCCCACTCCGCAAGACGCATTTTTATTCGGAAGAATTAACAACGGCAATGCTGTATCGCTGCCATTGGGACTTAACTGGGGATGGCTTGGAGAAATAAATCTTCAATGCACATTAAATAAATTATTCGACGGTCCTTTTGGCGAAGGATATCCTGTTGACGATGCTGAAAGAAAAAGGCATGATACAAAGCTCTTGAAGCAAATGAATCAAACAGTAAAGAAAACATGGGCAGATATTATTGATGGCGTAGACAAGAAGTTGTTGAAAAAAGCATTGAGCAATCGCATTGTGTATGACTATATAATGTTTAATAGTGATATTGAGGAAATTAAGAATATGATGCGTTCTCATAGATAATTTTCAATTTATCGGCTCTGCGAAATAATTTCTGTAAATTAATCAACTGTGATGAAAATGTTTATTTGGAGTGGCTTGAAAAAAGCTGCTCCAATTTTTTACAGTATACAATGGATACTGTAATTTGTCAAGATACTTTGGATATCAGTCTGTTGAAATGGAGCGTAGCGGAATGAAAACAGACTGATATCCACGCGGCTCAGCAGAACCTGTCCGGATACATGATCTCCAGCTCGCCCAGGACCTTACCCCAGTTTCTGAGTGGTACAGTCCACTTTTTTGTGATTTCGTGCGTTGCCAGATACAGAGCCTTCAACAGTGCCGTATCACTCGGAAATACGCTTCTCTGCTTGTTCAGACGGCGGTAGCCGCTGTTTAGGCTTTCAATCGCATTTGTTGTATATATGATTTTTCTCACTTCCATTGAAAACTTGAAAATCGGCGATATTACGTCCCAGTTCTTATACCAGCTCTTCATTGCATTCGGATAATCAGGCTCCCATTTCTCTGTAACTTGTTCAAGCTGTTCAAGTGCAGCTTCCTCAGATGGCGCATGGTATATCGTTTTCAGGTCATTGGCGAATTCCTTCTTATTTTTCTCTCCAACGTATTTAAGCGTATTTCTTACCTGATGAACTATACATCTCTGCAGTTCAGTTTGAGGAAATGCTGCTGATACAGCTTCTTTCATGCCAGTAAGTCCATCTGCACAGATGACGAGAATATCCTTTACGCCGCGATTTTTAAGCTCATTAAGGACTCCCAGCCAATATTTTGCACTTTCATTTTCCCCTATATGTATTCCCAGAACTTCCTTGTGACCTGTTATACTGACTGCAAGTATCACATATGCTGCAAGCTTTCTGATTTGACCGTTATCACGAACTGAGAAGTGCACTGCATCTATGAATACTATCGGATATACCTCGTCCAAAGGTCGCTTTTGCCAGTCCTCTATCTGTGGGAGAAGGCGGTCTGTGATATCTGAAACCATACCGTCACTTACTTCAAAACCATAAATATCCTCAATGGTTTCGCTTATCTGGCGAGTTGTCATGCCCTTGGCATACAGTGATATGATTTTCTGTTCTATGCCTGAAATGTCCTTTTGACGCTTCTTAACAATTTTCGGTTCAAATGTTCCGTCACGATCCTGCGGTACTTCAATTTCGGTTTCGCCGAAGTTGCCGCGTATCTTCTTGGTTTTCTTGCCATTACGGTAGTCAGGATTATCGGAACGCTCATATTCGAGATACCCCAGATGCTCATCCATTTCGGATTCAAGCATCTCCTGGATTGTGCCACCCATCAAGTCTTTCAGAGCATCTTCAATATCCTTTGCACTGCGGATGTCGTATTCCTCCAGCAGCATTCCGATGATGTTCTTCTTTCCTTCGCTCATTGGTTCTCTTTTTCTTCTTCCCATAATAAATCAGCCTCCTACTATGATATTAATTCTATTTTATCACAGTTTACCGATTTTTACAGACTTTTTTTCATAGGCTCAATTTATCTGTGAGATAAAAAAATCCTGAGAAGAAAATAATTCTTTTCAGGATTTTACTTATTTATGACTACTTCCCTTATAATTCCTGTGATTTTTTCTTCTTTATTGTCTTTACAACGGCAAGAATCAGAAGAATAAACGAGATAACAAATACTCCAGCTGCCACAAAGAAAATCATCTTCTCTGTATCGCCTGTATTTGCTCCTTCCTTATCGACATCAAGAAGAAGCTCGCCTATATCATCTGAACTGAGATTGCCGGATTCAAGGAATTCATCTCTGTATTTCTTATACTTTGAGTTTGAACTCTGATTTCTGAGAAATCCGCTGATCTTTATTGATTCATCAGGGAGCTGATCGAGCATATCCTCTATCTTCTGCTCATCAAGCTCCGGATTATATCCGCTTTCCTCAAAAAGAGTCCAGAGATTATTATAACTCTGCATCCAACGGTCGAAACGTTTTACTGCCTTGTCGAATTCATCTACCATATCCTCATCAGATACAGAAACAACATACCATGTCATTCCGCTAAAAAAATTGTCAGTATCCGAATCAACAGCCTTTGCAAAAGTCTCATAATCAGTATTGCTTACAAGATAGTAATATGTACTCTTTTTTCCTAGAGGAATTCCGTAAACTGTATTCTTTTCTTCAAGCTCTGCAAAAGGTCCTGTAATAATATACGCCTCACCCTCTGCAACAGCACGGCTGCTGAAATCATTTGTTGAAGTTTCATTGATATCAATACGCTTGTCCTTGAAAACAAGTTTTGCATCCGCAAACGCAACACATGTGAAAAATCCGCTCACAACCAGCACGAGAACAAGAACTATCCACTTATCTTTATTCATATATACCTCCCAAAAAATAAATGCGGCACAGCCTGAGCCGTGCCGCACAAATGATTACTTAATCATCTTTGCTACTTCATCAGCAAGGTTGTCTTCCTTCTTTTCAACGCCCTCGCCTCTCTCGTAACGGATAACATCCACTACTGCGATTGTTCCGCCAAGCTTCTTAGCCTCAGCGTCAACATAACCCTGAACGGAAAGCTTGTCATCCTTAACAAATGCCTGCTCGAGGAGGCAGTTCTCAGAATAGTACTTTCCAACCTTACCTTCAACGATCTTAGCTCTTACCTGCTCAGGCTTGTTAGCCATCTTAGGATCTTCAGCCATCTGAGCCATCATGATCTCTTTTTCCTTCTCAATAACTTCAGCAGGAACATCTTCACGCTTAACGTAAGGAGCATTAAGAGCAGCAGACTGCATAGCAACGTCCTTACCGATAGCTGTTACTGCATCGCCGGAAAGCTCTGTATCAAGCTTAACCATAACGCCGATGCTGCCGCCGTTGTGGATGTAAGAAGCAAGAACGCCTTCCATTCTTACGAAACGACGGATAACGATGTTTTCTCTGATCTTCATACCAGCAAGCTCTGTAAGAACATCGCCTACTGTAGCTGTACCGCCGCTGATAACCTCAGCCTTGAGAGCCTCAACGTCAGCAGGATTCTTTTCGATAATTGTATTTGCAACTGCGCTTACAAAGTTCTTGATATCGTCTGTATTTGCAGCAAAGTCTGTTTCTGTGTTTACTTCGAGGAGTACACCTACGTTGCCGTTTACAACAGCTGTAACGACACCCTCTGCAGCAGCTCTGCCGCTCTTCTTAGCCTGTGTAGCAAGTCCTTTTTCTCTGAGGAACTCGATAGCCTTGTCCATATCACCGTCGTTAGCCTCGAGAGCCTTCTTACAGTCCATCATACCAACACCGGTAGCCTTCATAAGTTCCTTGATTTCAGCAACAGAAATCTTTCCCATTGTAATTACCTCCTGTAATATATTTGTATTATCTGCAAAAACCCGAACGTTCACATTCGGGTTTTTGATTTTATTTCCTGATTATTCAGCGTCCTCAGCAGGAGCTTCCTCAACTGTCTCAGCTTCTGCAGCCTCAACAGCGTCATCACCCTGTCTGCCTTCGATGATAGCGTTAGCAATTGTACCAGCAATAAGCTTTACTGCTCTGATAGCATCATCGTTACCAGGGATAACATAATCAACTTCGTCAGGATCGCAGTTTGTATCTACGATAGCAACGATCGGGATATTGAGCTTCTTAGCCTCAGCTACAGCGATCTTTTCCTTTCTGGGGTCAACGATAAAGAGAGCTGCAGGGATCTTCTTCATGTTCTTG
>JAFQBO010000190.1 GCA_017416665.1 Oscillospiraceae bacterium | reverse complement strand
GAGCCCGTCCCCTCTGTCACTTCGTGACATCTCCCCACACTGTGGGGAGTCACCCACGACGTCCCGTTGATTAAACGCAATGATTGACGGTGCGTCAAAGGCGCCGCACCCTACATATAGTTATGAAATTTATAAAGTTTTAAGTGTTACAGAGTACTACAAAAACATTTTATTTCATTAAATAAACCATAAGGAGAAAAATTATGCTCAATTTTATTTTGGGAGGAGCAGGATACGGAAAATCCACCTTCCTGATTGACAAGGTAAATGAACTTGCTTCGGACAAAAAAATCATTTTTATTGTACCTGAGCAATTTTCTTTTGAATCGGATAAAAAAATATACAAAAAAATCGGTGCTGAGAAATTCAATAATATCCTCTCACTAAGTTTTACATCACTTGCAAAGGAAATTTTCCAGCAGTTCGGCGGACGTTCGGGCGTATATGCGGAAGACATTCACAAGTTTATACTGATGAATAAATGTATAAAGGAACTTTCTGCTACAAACGCTTTTACATGTTTTGAAAGGCAGTCAAAGAAAATCAGCTTTGTAAATGAGGCACTTTCCATTGTAAACGAATTCAGACAATGCGGTATTACACCTGAAATACTTGAAAACTTCTCAGCCTCCGATCCTGAAAGCAGTGAAAAGCTTCATGACATTTCCATGCTCTTCACAGAGTATGACCGTAAGCTTACCGAAGCAGGTCTCAGGGACAGTCTTACAGATATTTCAGAGGCGGCAGCCGTTGCGGCAGGAAATGACTACTTTAAGGACTGTATCATCATAATTGATGAATTTGAAAGCTTTACAGGTGATCAGTATGACATGCTTGATGTAATGTTCTCACAGGCTGAAGATATTTACATTGCCCTGAGACTTGAAAATCCGGAACAAAATGATTACGGCATTTTTGAGTCAGTTTGCAGGACATGGAAAAGCTTTCATCAGCTTGCCAAAACCTACAACATAAAAATTAATCAGACAATACTTGAGAAACCACTTAAATACAAAAGTCCGGAGCTTGCATTTATAAATCAGAATATAATGCGTGGAAACAAAGCAGTATATGACAACGCAGAAAATCTTTTTGTTGTGCAATGCCGTGACCTTTATGAAGAAGCAGACTTCACAGCGGCTCAGATCAGAAATCTTGTAATGAACGAAAATTACAGATACAGTGACATTGCCGTTATTTCAAGACAGCTTGACGAATATTCGGGCATTTTTGAATCAACAATGAAAAAATATGACATACCGATTTTCATGGATATTGAAAAAAACGCTGTACATACCCGCATTATGCAGTTTATGATAAACACCGTAAATATCATAAGTGAAAAATCACCGTCGGTTGAAACGGTGCTCACTTTCATTAAAACCGCACTTTATGACGTTCCAATCAATAAAATTGCCGATATTGAAAACTATTGTTTTGAATGGGATTTAAACGGAAAGGACTTTTTCAGTCCGTTTACAGCAGGCTTAAACGAAAATCCTGAAATTGAAAATATACGTCGGGAGCTTATGGATCCTGTAACAGAGCTTAAAAACAAATGCAAAAATGCAGATGTCAGAACAATCTGCCGTAATCTGTACAGTTTCCTGTTTGATACACAAATTCCACTGAGGTTGTCTGAACTGAATGACGAATTCATCAAAGCTGGATATATTGAAGAAGCCAGAGAACAAAAACGTATCTGGGATACACTCATGTCCGTACTCGAAACATTTGAAGAACTGGGCGATGACATTTCGTGCGAAGAATTTGCAGGACTGTTCAATGCCGCATGCAGCAGTATCACGTTTTCAGTACCACCGCAGACACTTGACAGTGTTCACATTGCAAAGGCAGAAACCGCGCGTCTTGCTTCACCTAAAATCGTATTTATACTGGGTGTGAATGAAGGCTTCTTCCCGCTTTCCTCACGCAAATCAGGTCTGCTCAACGAAAAAGACAGAAAAAAATTCCAGTCTGCCGGAATACGTCTTTCAAGAAGCAGTGAAGAACTGGCATCTGATGAAAAGCTTATAGTTTACAAGTCACTTACACATGCATCCGAAAAACTCTACATACTCTATCCTAACTGTGACAACACAGGCGGCGACAGATTTCCGTCAACTGTAATAAATCAGGTAAATGAAATGATTTCAAACAATATTTTCAGCCGTGCAGAAGACAGGGATCTGATATTCTACTGTTCAACTCCGCAGGCCGCCTACAGTAATTTCGTGAAACATTTCGGTAAAGATACAAAGCATATACATGAAATTGAAAGTATCCTCAGAAAAAATCCTGAATACTCATCAAGAATAGATTATCTTTATGAAGTATCAAATCAAAAGGACTTCAGAATTGAAAACAAAGATCTGGTCAGACAACTTTACTCCGACCGACTTACTATTTCTCCGACTTCGTTTGAAGATTTCAGAATGTGTCACTTCAGATTTTTCTGTAAGACAGCACTTAAACTCAGAACGCTCAGACGCCGTGAAATTCAGGGACTTGAACAGGGAAACATTGTACACCTGTGTCTTGAAAGAATAATTTCCTCATGTAAAACAAAGCAGGAATTTGATGCTCTTGATGAAGAAAAAGTCAATGAAATGATTGACAGTTGTGTCGAAGAATATATGTTTGAAAATATGGGCGGTGATTTCAAGAAAACACCACGTCTTGAAATTACAATTTTAAACATCAAGGCAAATATTCTGAAAATAATTAACCATATTCAGAAAGAACTCGGACAGTCACTTTTCAGACCTGTTGAATTTGAATTCAATATCGACAACGGAAATATTCCTGTTATAAAGGCGGATAATGGCGTTGAAATCATTCTCAAAGGCATAATCGACCGTGTTGATATGTACGAAGAAGAAGGCAAAAAATACATAAGAGTCATTGACTATAAAACAGGCAAAAAGAAGTTTTCAGTTGCATCACTGCTGTACGGCATTAACATGCAGATGATTTTATATCTCTTTTCAATTACTGGCAAAAGCGGTAAATACAATGACTGTAATCCGGCAGGTGTTCTGTATATGCCGTCAAAGGATATTCCGTGCGACCGTGACAGAGATGACAATAAACCTATAGACGATTATCTTAATAAAATCTATAAGATGAATGGCGTTGTGCTGAAAGAAAGACATGTGCTGTCTGCAATGGAAAAGGAAATTGCAGGCGTTTACATTCCTGCAAAGCTTTTGAAAGCAGATGAAGGCACGGGTGAACCACAGCTTGATGTAAGAATGTCAACATGTTTTACCTCAAAGGAATTCGACAATCTCAAAAAGCATACAGACAAACTGCTGACCGATCTTGCAAAGGAATTGTATGACGGTAAAATAGAAGCCGATCCACTTGTCATGGGTAATTTAAATCCATGTGATTTCTGTGATTACTGGTCGATATGCGGAAATATGCCATGTACTAAATTCCATAAAGCATCCGAAGATGCAGAAAATGAAATGCTTGAAATATTGTCACCACAAAATGACAAAAGCCGTACTGATTAAAAGTACGGCTTTATTTTACACATTTATCACACGGAGTCAGACCTTTTGCAATCGCCTCATCAAGAGTACACTCATAATATGTACCTCTGCCACACGGATTTTCATTATGATAACGTTTTCCGCTTTTAGTATAGTAAACACACTCTGACAATTTCCTTTTTTCCGAAACGGCTGTTTCTGATGCTGAAATCGTTGTAACAGTTGTAACCATAGTGACAGATGTTTCAGTTACGAGGGTTACTTTTTCAGCTGTGGGATATGTTTTATATCTGCCACAGGAGGTTAGAATAACTGCAAATATTAAAATTAGTATTATAAATTGTTTTTTCATTGTATTTTCCTATGTTGTTACCAGACATAAACTCTGACCGTCATCGGAATGACCAATAAACCAGTCAAATTTTTTTGAAACAATATAAAAATCTTCAAGTAATACAGAAGTACAATATAAAACATTCTGTATTTCTTTGAGCTTTCCTTCATATACCCAGCCATAATCCAGAATCAGATAATAAAATCTGTCATCATCATTATCCGGAACAAGAACAGAAATTTTTTCAATAAACTCTTTAAAATCTTTATAAAAATATATCTTTTCAGAAAATTCAAGTTCCTTGCGAAATCTAAGCCAAAGATAGCTTAAATCTATTATTGGGTACTTTTTATAATCACAAAATGTAAAATAGAATTTTCTTATTATTTGCTCATATTTTAATTTTGACACTTCATAAAAATATTTTCTGTCTATATTTTCATCTTTGATAATCTGTTCAATTTCATCACGCATGGCATAACAACATTTTTTGGATTCGTTGTTATTATAAATCATTGTACTTAACCCATATTTCTTCAGTATAATCTCCTGGCTTAGACCAATAAGGAATATCAAGACATACCCGCTCAATATCATCCATATCATCTTCACCTTTTGATTCATCAAAAGCTTCGCTAAACATTGTTCTGATACATGAAAGTCTTTGGCATACAAGCG
>JAFQBO010000022.1 GCA_017416665.1 Oscillospiraceae bacterium | reverse complement strand
GTACCCGGTTTGTAGTATTCCCAAAAGCTTTTTACTTCTTCGTCACTGATCAACAGAATTTTCATTAATTTGTTTCTCCCTTGCTGAATTTTATACTATATCTATTGTAACATTTTTATTCTGAAAATTCAAGACTGTTCTGAGATAAAGTATTTCTGAAACCGTTTAACATACCTCTGATGCCGAATGTCTTTTCAGGACGTACAGCTGTTTCGGTAGTTTCAGTTTCAATTCCCATAAGTTCATTTTTGTTAATTCTGATATTTTCTTTAATCTTCCTGTCTGAATCTGTAAGAAGACTTTCAAGTGTGAATTTTTCGACATAAGTAAGGAATGCATCACAAATGCTGAAATCATTTTGCATTTTTGTAACTGCCTTGAAAATCTTGATAAACTGGAAATACGCCGCTTTAAGGTCGATAAGTAAATCTTCGTTCCACTGCTCTGTAAGATTCTGACCTAAAAGTTCAGCGAGTTTTCTGTAACTGCCGACTTTTTTGAATGCAAGATAGTAATTTTTTGTTACATTGTAAAAATCAAGATATTCATAGTATGCTTCAACTTCGTCACTGCCGTCTCTGTACGGAAGAATGCGTATAACTTCAGCAAGAATAAAGTCAATTTTGTAATACTTTGATACAGAAACTCTTTTGTTTCCTTCCTGAACGTAATACTCATGCATGAACTCATATACCTTGATTGCATCACGGATGCCGCATGAAGAAACAGCGTCATGAAGGTCAGACCATTTATATGCAAACTCCGAATCAACACCATGAAGCGGCATAAAATTGCCTGCAAAAGCATTTGTACGGCTGAGTTCCTTTGTTCCGACGATACGGTTTACAGGAAGTTCCATAAGTCCTGCACGAACTTCTCTGAAAAAAGATTTTGAATCGTATTTTGTATCAAGTACTGGGAGATATGGTGATGTGTTATTTTTTCTGGCTTTTTTTACAGCCTTGTTAGCAAGTTTTCTGGCGAGTTCATAATCCCTTCTCATTTAAAAGCACTTCCTTTCAGTGTAAGCTAAATACGTTTAAGTTTGTGTATATTATACCATAACAACAAGAAATTGTCAATAAACTTAAACGTTTTCGACAAAACTAGAATTTGACTTACAATACTTTTTGTGGTAGTTTTTTAAGGCAATAATGATAACTAATTTCCGTATATACATAATTCTGCTGAAACAGTGGGTTATGTTTGTCGAATAAAGTCTGTATTCATAAAATTAAGGAACCACCGCATAATAAGTAAAAAACAAAAGCACCTTTGAGAAAAAATACAAAGGTGCATAATTGTGTTCGAATCAATGTTTGCAGGCACAACAAATCAGACTGCCAGAAATTTTCTGTCAGCCGGATATAGATTTGCTGGTGCAAATATAATATTCAATTTGGCAGTCTGTTTTCGCAGAACATGATATCGGGTTTTCCGATATCCGAACAGTCGTTTGACTACTCCAAAAACATACTCAACTTATACAGACTTGCTGTTTGCGAGATCAGCAATGGTAATATTATCAAAATACTCGTTGGTTATACGATGGAATTCAGTCCACATAGAAAGCGTTTTACAGGTATCTTTTTTTTCGCAGACTTCAGCATCACATTCAAGACAGGCAACAGGAGCAAGATTACCATCTGTCAGCCTGAGTATTTCTCCCACTGTATATTCTTCCGGAGTATGACTAAGTCTGTAGCCTCCGCCTTTACCCTGAACGCCCTCTACAAGTCCGTTTTTCACAAGAACCGGAAGTATTCTTTCAAGATATTTCAGAGAAAGTTTCTGACGAGCCGCAACCTCTTTCATTGGGATATAGCCATCAGTAGTATGTTCCGCCAAATCTATAATAACACGCAGAGCGTATCTGCCTCTGGTTGAAATCATCATAATAACCACCTCCGGTTTAATATATCACAAAAACATAGAAAAAGTCAATCACTCAGAGAAAAGAGGAGTGGAAAGGTATCTGTCACCTGTATCGGGAAGAAGAACGACTATATTTTTACCCTCATTTTCGAGACGCTTTGCAAGCTCTATTGCCGCCCACGCTGCCGCACCTGAGGAAATTCCCACAAGTACGCCTTCGCTTCTGCCGATAAGTCTGCCTGTTTCAAAGGCGTCCTCGTTTGAAACAGTGATGATTTCATCATAGATTTTCGTATTAAGTACCTCAGGAACAAAACCTGCACCGATACCCTGAATTTTATGTGCACCTGCAATACCTGTTGAAAGCACAGCTGAAGAAGCCGGCTCAACCGCAACGATTTTCACATCGGGATTTTTCGATTTAAGGTATTCGCCAACCCCTGTTATTGTACCACCTGTGCCGACACCTGCAACGAAAATGTCAACCTTTCCATCAGTGTCTTCCCAGATTTCGGGACCCGTTGTTTCAACGTGTGCCTTAGAATTTGCGGGATTGGTAAATTGCGACGGAATAAAGCAGTTCGGGATTTCCTTTGCAAGCTCCTCAGCCTTTGCGATTGCTCCTTTCATTCCTTTTGAACCATCAGTCAGAACAAGATCTGCACCGTAAGCCTTCATAAGCTGTCGGCGTTCGACAGACATGGTTTCAGGCATTACTATAATAATTCTATAACCTCTCGCCACTGCAACAGCTGCAAGCCCTATGCCTGTATTGCCGGAAGTAGGCTCAATGATTACCGAGTCGGGAGTAAGTATCCCTCTTGTCTCCGCATCGTCTATCATAGCCTTTGCAACTCTGTCCTTGACGGAACCAGCCGGATTTAAGTATTCCAGTTTTGCAAGAATTTTCGATTTAAGACCAAGATTTTTTTCTATATGTGAAAGTTCCAGAAGTGGTGTTCTGCCGATAAGCTGGTCTATTGATGTGTATATATTAGCCATGGTAATTACTCCTTTACTGTTGAAAATCCGTTTTCAAGATCTGCGATAATGTCATCGATATGCTCCGTACCAATGGAAAGACGGATTGTATTCGGTTTTAGAACCTGTCTTCACAAGAAATATATTTGGATTTTTGAATATAATTTAGTCAATAACAAGGCGAAAAACCGCAGGCGTACTTGACGTACGGCAAGATTTTTCAACGAAGTTAGTGACGAAATT
>JAFQBO010000189.1 GCA_017416665.1 Oscillospiraceae bacterium | reverse complement strand
TTTCATGGAATCGAGATACGCATTGAGTCTTGTTGTTGTAACCTGTGAACTTTCACCATATATGTAGGCAATTTTTTCATGTCCGCAGTCATATACATAGTTGATGATACTTTTCATCCCCCCTGCATTATCAGAAGATACTGAATAGCAGTTTTCTCTGCGGAAGTCTATTGAAATAATCGGGATTTCACTGTCAAGCAGTTCTCTTATTTCAGTGCTGTAAAAATCAACACAGGTAGCCAGAACGCCGTCAACATTCCTATATTTGCAATGTTCATAGCAGTTAAGCTTGTTCGTACCTACCTGACTGTTAATGATGTTGATAAGAGTAATATCGAAGCCGTGATTTGCCGCTTCAACTCTGAAATCATCAAGTACAGCTGAAAAGAAAGCGTGTGTCAGACCGCTTTTCGCCTTGTCATCAAGTAATACGCCTATGTTGAATGTTCTGTTTGTTTTTAACGCCCTTGCCTGTGCATTTGGGAAATAGCCGAGTTCCTTTGCAGTTTTGAGAACCATTTCCTTTGTTTCCGCACCAACGTCACTGTGGTCGTTGAGTGCCTTGCTTACAGTCGCAATGGACACGCCGCATTTTTCGGCAATAGTTTTAATCGAAATCATTATTTACGTCCCTCTCTGTTTAACCATATTTACCTTAAAAAAAGATATGTGATATAAAGAAAAATATGCATAAATCAGAAAATTTACGAACGCTTTCGTATCAATAATATACAATACTCACAACAAAAAGTCAATGCCAAATAGCAAACATTAATAAATTTTTAGCGTTATAGACATTTTGATGTAGTAATTTTTGTACAAAACACCAAAAGTTTTCAACATTTCTGACTTGTGTTACAAAACGGTTAAAATAAAGTTTTCCCAATATCATACAAACAAGATAAAGAAGGTTAATTAACTTATTTTTAATAATTAAACTATATCCTGATTCTATTTTACCATATCTTTTCGTAATTGTCAACCTATACTTACAAATTTCGATTGACATTTTCACAATTTCTATTTATAATATAATATGTAAGTTTTATGCAAAATATATGAATGGAGTTTTTTATGACATCTGCAACTGAAACGGTAATAACCGAAACTATTGAAACAACTATAGAAACAACCGCAACAGACTCACTTGAAGCGATCATTTCAAGTGCTGTAAACAGTGATGAGGAAGGAACTGACAAGCTCGGAATCATCGCATCTGCAATCGGAGATAAATTTATGGAAATACTCCCCTCCCTCGGGCTTGCAGTTTTTGTGTTTATTCTTGGGATTATTCTTTCACGACTTATACTGCATGTATTCAGAGGTTGTATGAAAAAAGCCAACGCTGATCCTGTTGCCGAAAGCTTTCTTTCACAGATTATAAAAATCCTGCTTTACATACTGACTGTTATCATTACTCTTTCCATACTCAACATTCCGATGACATCACTTATAGCAATTTTAAGTGCCGCAGGACTCGCTGTGGGACTCGCCCTACAGAACAGTCTTTCAAACCTTGCCGGCGGATTTATCATACTTTTTGCAAAACCGTTCAAATCGGGTGACTTCGTTGATACAGGTTCTGCAACAGGTACGGTTGAAAAAATCAATATTCTTTACACAAAAATTCTGACAAACGATAATAAAACAGTCTATATCCCGAATGGTACTGTCGCTAACTCCCAGATTGTAAACTACAGCGAACAGGATGTCCGCCGTGTGGATTTCGAGTTTGGCATCAGTTACTCAGATGACGTTGACAAGGCAAAAAATATAATTCTTGATATTGCAGAAAAACACGAGCTTGTTCTCAGGGATCCCGAACCTCCGTTTGCACGACTTGGTCTTCAGGCAGAGGACAGTCTTCAGATCACAGTTCGTCTGTGGACGAAAAACGAAGACTACTGGCAGGTGAAATTTGATATTACAGAGCTTGTCAATGACGCTTTTGTGAAAAACAACATAACAATTCCGTTCAGACAGCTTGATGTTCATATTCAGAAGGATTAAGTACATATGGAAGATAACAATATACATATCCCGATTCCCGAAGAGGAAGAAAATAATAAACCCGATAAACAAAAAAAGAAAAAGAGCTGTGCAGGCAGACTTTTCAGAATTGCATTGCTGATGTTTATTGTATGGTGGTTTAACAATTACATGCTTTTTATTACCAAAGAGGAAATCAGTTCTCCCAAAGTAAACAATGAAATAAAACTCGCTGTAATAAGCGATCAGCACGCCTCAACGGATTTTTTCACAATTTCAAACAGCTGTATAATGAAAAAAATCAAAAAAATTGATCCCGATGTCGTGTGCGTACTCGGAGACATGCACTCAAATGATGCCTCGCAGGAAGAGAAAAACATCTCGCTCAATCTCATGCTCGATATTCTTAAAGAAGGCTATCAGATGTATTTTGTACTCGGCGAACATGACGACCGTACAAATGCCTATGTTTCAATGATGGAAAGCAAGGGAATAACCGTTCTCGATCAGTGCAGTGAAACAATTAAAATCAAGGATACGGAAGTAACATTTTATGGTATAAGCAACGCTTATTTTTCAGAATACTTTGATCTTAGAAACGAATTCGACTTAAATCCGAAAACGTATAATATTCTCCTTGCACACATACCTATGTTTAAGGACTACGAGCTTTTCGGTGCCGATCTCACACTGTGTGCCGACACCCACGGAGGCATTATACAGGTTCCATTCTTTGGTCCTGCCTACTACGAAGGAGAAGTTCTCCCCGAACTTTTCGGTGACAGCGAAAAGGTTTACGATAAAGGTCTTTTCAAAAACAAAAACGGATATATGTTCATCACGTCCGGAATAGGCAACTCACCTGTTGCCGCACGTTTCAATAATTTCCCTGAAGTTGCGGAAATTACAATCAATCCCGAAAAATGAGATTTGCATTGATACACTATATTAATAGTACCCTTTTTGATTCCTGCGGAAAAATAAACAAAAAAAATTCAAAATAATCTGCATTTTTTTCTTGCAAAATGATGAAAAGTAGTGTATAATTATATTTGTATGTTACTGTTGGAATATTTTATTCCGGTTATTGAATTATACAGTAAAATTTATTTTAAGGAGAGTGTAAAGCATGGGATTATCTAACCTTTTACCAATGGTCGAAAGCGTTGTAAGTGCTGAGGGCTACAGCTATGTATGGGCTGTTGTCATCACAGGTCTTGCAGTAGTTTTTGCTTCACTTGTTATACTTATTGCGTTTGTATGGCTTATGGGTAAATTCTTCTCTATGGGGAATAACAAAAAAAAAATCTCAGCAGAACCAGTCACAGCAACAAAACCGGTGACACAGGTTCCGGTCAGAACAGTTAATGCAAACACTGCAACTGCCGACGATGATGAGATTATAGCTGTTATTTCCGCCGCTGTTGCCGCTATGGGACAGGCTGAGGGAAAAACCTACAGAGTAAAGTCGGTCAGAGCTGTAAACAACAGAGCTTCAAGATCTGCATGGGCTATGGCAGGTCTCCAGCAGAATACAGCACCGTTCTGACACAATAAAAATCAGAAAGGAAAAATTTCACATGGGCGAAATATTGAATATTTTCGTTGATACATGTAAAGACCTTATAGCTACCAGCGGTATTGCAAATATGGACTGGAAAGCCGGTGTAATGATTCTCATTTCATTTGTCTTCATGTATCTTGCAATCGTAAAGGAATTCGAGCCACTGCTCCTTCTTCCTATTTCATTCGGTATGTTCCTTACAAACCTTCCGCTTGCGGAAATGTATCATCCTGAACTGTGGGCAAATCCTACGGGTATTGAGTATGGAGAGGTACTCCACGAAGGTGGATTGCTTGACATATTGTATATGGGCGTTAAGCTGGGTATTTATCCGCCGATTATCTTCCTTGGTATCGGCTGTATGACCGACTTCGGTCCGCTTATCGCAAACCCTAAGAGCTTCCTTTTAGGTGCTGCTGCACAGGCAGGTATCTTTATAACATTTATCGGTGCGGCTGTTCTCGGATTCTCAGCTCCAGAATGTGGTTCTATCGCTATTATCGGTGGCGCTGACGGTCCTACTGCAATTTACGTTTCAAGTAAACTTCTCAACGGCAGCGGTTTCAGTATCAGTACAGGTACAATCGCTCTTGCGGCTTATACATACATGGCACTTGTTCCGGTAATTCAGCCGCCAATCATGAGACTCTTAACAACAAAGAAGGAAAGAGCTATCAAGATGCCTCAGCTTCGTCAGGTATCAAAGACAGAAAAAATCATCTTCCCTATCGCTGTTACATTAATCGTTGCTCTCATCGTTCCATCAGCTGCATCTCTCGTTGGTATGCTTATGCTTGGTAACCTCTTAAAGGAAAGCGGCGTATGCTCAA
>JAFQBO010000188.1 GCA_017416665.1 Oscillospiraceae bacterium | reverse complement strand
GTCGTACTCAAATTTGCCTGCCGATTTAATCGGCACGAACTTTAATTTTGAGGTTTTTCGACAAACTGAAACAGCATTGCTTCCGCAATGCTGTTTTTTTTTTATGTCTTTTTAATTTTTTGCTGTTCTTGAAAGCCATGCATTGGCAAGATCAAGGGCCTCATAAAGACTTTCCTTTTCACTCGTTTTAGTGACTGCCTTATTTGGCGGAAGTGAAAGATCCGTTGACATCTGGTACACCTTGATTTTACTTGCAACATCAAGATTGTTGATTTTCTGTTTATTGAGTATCTGAAGCATAACAACATAGTCATCAGACATATTTCCGTAATAAATAACATCCTCGTGTCTTACAAGCGGATAACCCTTGTATGTAAAGAAACTACTGCTCATTTTACACCCTCCCTTAATTTATGAGCTGCCGATTTTATCAGCACTTCTTTTATTATATCATTTTTGCGTGTCGTAATTTGTCATAATTACCAGTTCATTACAAATTCTTCGTTTGTGTCAAATTTAGCTAAATTTTCAATCAACAAATCAACATATGCTGTACGGCATTTGAAACATGGTGTTCCATCAACAACAATAAGACTCTTTTTACCGTCTGCCTTATAGAATTCCACTGTCTGATTTACAGTACCGTCCTGTGTTTCAAGCTCAATTGAAACTGTCGGTTCACCCTGTGGCTGTTCATCAATTACAAAGTCTTCAGCCGAGGTTTTAAGCAGATATTGATAAAACTTCTGGAAACGCACAGCGTCTGCCTTTTCGCCGTTTTTTGTCAGTTCATAATCATCTGCGGAAGTACCGCTTCCGGTAAACAGTACGCTTTCGCCGCCGTTCACATTGATTTCAAGCTTTGAAATATCCCATACGAAAGTACCAAAAATCATTTTTGAGGTAATATCGCCCGGAGTAAGTGTAGCCCAGCAGAGATTTTCAGCTGAAACTGCGTAAATAACGTCAATGTCATCAAGCATTACAGAATAATATTCACCTTCGGCAACATTGAGCTTATTACCGATTTTTATTGTATGACTGTCACCTTCCATAGTTGTCATTGAAACTGTACAGAACGGATCTGAAAGACCTGACGCTTCAAGCTGTGTCTTATCAGGATGAGCGTACAGTGCAGAATACGCATTAAGTCCGAAAAATCCCTGTGTTGCATTCTGTGACTTCTGTACGTCAAGATACGAGAAAACAGGCTCTGACATATAATGTGTCGCAAGAGTACCGCTTGTATTGCCACTTTCTGTAGTGTTGTCGTCATACTCAAGTACAATATCATAATCAAGATCTTTTCTGTCGATTGTGATAATTTCAGGTACAGGATTGTTTCCATCACTGCTTGCTTCTATAAGAGCAGTTGAAAGGAAGTTTTCCTTTGTATTGAGGAATACTGCAAGAGATGAAGTAGCCGCAAGATACACGGTTTTTTCGCCTCTTATCATACAATATGTTTCACCGCTTGTCGGAGATTCATTTCCGATAAGAAGTGTTTTTGCATCAGCTGTAGCTTTAATAGATACCTCTGCCTGCGGATTGGCAAGACCGTATTTTTCAAGATCTGCGGCGTTTTCTTCAACAACGTCATCACAGCCCAGTGCAGAAACACTGTTTGTGAGTGAATCTATAAGAGTACGGTTTATGTCAAGATCCTCAATGCCTTCTATAGTAAATACGGGCATTCCCTCGTCATCTTTTTCAGATGTCGAGACACAGACATATTCACCATTATTATTTTTAACCGAAATTGACAGAACATCATATTTGGCATATCCCAAAATTTTACTTGGAGTTGTTGCAATCGGTTCATCCGATGATGAAACAGATGATGTGTCGGGAGCGTTGTCAGTCAGCATCAGAGCGGCATATCCGCCTCCTGCAAGAACAAGTACACCCGCACAGGCAATAACAGCCTTGATATTTTTTTTCATCGATTTCTTCTCCTTATGAACACAAATATACCGCAAATCGCTACAACTGCCGGAATTACAGCAACTACAACCCATTCAAGTGCCGTAACCTGTGAAGCTGTAATATCAATAGCCGAAGATTCAAAGTGCTTTTCAGCAATGATAACTGCACTTTCCTTGTTGCAGATTCTGTTGACTGTATTTACGAAAAATTCCGCATTGTTGTATGTTGTTGAACCTGTAATGTACGGGTCGATAAACGATGCACCACCAATTACAAGCAGGTTGTTTGTGTGAGTTACATCGTTTGCATCAATATTAACCTTTGATGCGAGAGCCATAACAACATTTGAGCCCTTTTCAGCTGAATTTATGTCAAAAGCTGTTGTTGCCTCTGTTTCTTCTGTTGCTTCTTCTGTTCCTTCATCTGTCATATTGTCAAGTGAAACTTCCTTTGTTTCTGTCAGATTAAGTGGATAAAGCACTGAGCTTTCTGAAGATGTGAGGAGTGCAGTTGTTGTTCTGTCAACATTTGCATCAAACAAAAGATTGATATTTCTTGTTGCAGGAACTACAACCGGAAGCTTTGTATTTGAAAGACCTTCACTGTATGTACTGTCAGAGATTGTTGCAACAGGTGCGGCAACTGTCTGAGCCATACCATAAGTGTTTCTTACAACATTAAGCTGCTGTCTGTTCGAGTCATCTGATTCTTCAACCATATCGCCTGTAACTTCAATACCCCATACTTCGAGAAATGCATCAAGCTTAGGAGTTTTTCTCTGTAAAATATCGGCAATATAGATCATATTCTTGTCAAGATTACCGTTGTTATAGAGGAAATCTTCAAGCTTTGTGATACTGTCATCTGTAAGATCGCTTACAGGTGCAGGAAGAATTACCATATCATATGCTTCAGGTGAAAGCTCGTCTGCAAGAATATCAACTACTTCATAGCTGTATCCGTTCTTGTCAAGGAGTTCCACAACAGAATTCATTGTGTATCCGAGATCGGAATGATAAATAAGCTCACCATTATAGTATGCTGCAATGGCAACAGTTACAGGGTTTGCATCAGTTACGTTCATTACAGCCGCTGTGATTTCAGATTCACCCTTATATCCTGAATATGAATAAGCACCTGTCTGATAATAGCTTGAAGTATCAATAGTGAACAGTGAATCGATGGAAGTTGCCTTAACTCTGTCACCGCTTGCGATAATAATTGAACCTTCTGAAATTTCACCGTTATAGTTAGCGGCAAATTTGTTTACAATGTCAGGATTTTCTTCAATATCGTAGTAGTTTACTTCGATACAGTCAGAATTCTGTTCATATTTGGCAAGTGATTCAAGAATGATTTTACCCATACTGTTATTTACAATATCTTCTTCATTCATCATAACAGCAATTTCAACATCTGTATCAAGAGCCTTTATATAGTCGATAGTATCCTGTGAGATTTCATAATAATTTTCTGCTGTAAGGTCAAGCTTGAGACCTTTTCTTTCGGTAAGAAGTCCTGCAATAAGGTTTATGAAAACAACGATTGCAATAACAAAAACCGTAATTGCCGTTGCCACAGCACCATATTTAAGTTTCTTCTTGTTAAACGGCTTTTTTGCGTTTGTCATATCTTTACTCATTTTCGACATATCCTCCTTAGCTCCAGCGTCTCTTTTCAAAAATTCTGACTGTAAGGAAGTTGAACACCACAGCCACGCTGACATAGAAAAGTACGCTTGAAAGATTAAATATTCCGCATGTAAATTCGTAATATTTATTGTAGAACGAAAGAGATGTTAAAATATCGGAAATAAATTCAATGTCAATAAAGCCTGCAACGAAATCAAGCATAAATATGAATAAAAGTGAGAAAATTCCGCCTACAGCCGCAACAACCTGATTTTCAGTAAGTGCTGAAACAAGCATTCCTATTGCGATACATGCCGCACCCATAAGCACAAGTGCAACATAGTTTGAGGCAACCAGCGTCCAGTCGACTGTACCGAAAAAGCTTAAAATAACGGCATGAACAAAAATAATGCTTATACCGAACAGGTACATTACAAACACAGCAAAATATTTGCCAAGTACCATTGCACCAAGACTAATCGGAGCTGTAAGAAGTCCCTGATCTGTTTTCTGCTTTTTTTCTTCACTGAACGTTTTCATGGTAAGAACAGGAACAAGCATAATGATTGCAAGGAAAAGCAGTGACAAATAGCCTGCCATATCCGAAGTTCCCGAAGCGAGTGTGTTTATGTAAAACAACATGCCCGATAAAAGATAGAACACACCTAAGAACACATAAGCGATGCTTGATGTGAAAAAAGCACCAAGCTCTCTTCTGAAAATAGCACCCATTAGTTTTCTCCTCCTTTATCATCAGGAATAATGTTTTCGATACCCTCACCCATAGTGATTTTAAGGAATATGTCTTCGAGGGTAAGCTCTGTTGTTTTCATAAGCAGGATAGCCCAGCCGTTTTCCTGCGCCACATCGCTTATTTTACGGCGGAGGTCAACGTTTTCCATTGCCTCGATTTCGTATTCAAAAACGCCGTTTTCCTTTTCAAGATCAGCTGTTACCGACTTGATGCCATCAAGTGATTTGAGCTTTGTTAAAATTTCGTCCTTATCACCTTCAAGTCTTACAATAAGACGATGATCCGTAGACATTTTCTTTGAAAGGTTGTCCGCAGTATCATCAGCGGCAACAACACCCTTGTCGATGATAATAACTCTGTCACATACCTGCTGAATTTCAGAAAGAATATGTGATGACAAAATAACAGTGTGGCTCTTGCCAAGCTTTTTGATGAGAGTTCTGATTTCCTTCATCTGGCTAGGGTCAAGACCTACTGTCGGTTCGTCAAGGATAAGCACCGGCGGATTACCGATTAAAGCCTGTGCAAGTCCCACACGCTGTTTGTAACCCTTTGAAAGATGCTTTATGATTCTGTCCTTTACATCTGTTATCTTGCAGAGATTACAGACGCTCAGAAGATGATCCTTGCGAGGAAGCTTACATTTTCTGAGATCATATATAAAGTTCAGATATGCTTTTACGGTCATGTCAACATAAAGCGGAGGAATTTCAGGAAGATAACCGATATTTGCCTTTGCCTTGATCGGATCTTCGAGAATATCAACGCCGTTGATGACAGCTGTACCCGAAGTCGAGGAAATATATCCTGTAAGCATATTCATTGTTGTTGATTTTCCGGCACCGTTCGGACCTAAAAATCCGAGAATCTCGCCATCATTGACAGTAAAGCTTATTCCCTTTACTGCCTGTTTGTCACCATAATTTTTGGTGAGCTCCTTTACCTCTATCATTTAAGGTATAACCTCCTTTATTTATCACACTAAAGTCTTAATAAAACAATTATAAAACTGTAATGTGACAGCAAAGTGAAAGTGTAATGAAAGCTTGTTTCATATAAATAAATTTCACATTACTTCGACAAATAAAATTTCTTTGCCGTATTCAAATCACTCAGGATTTGTTCTTTTAAATGTTCAAGAGAAGGGAATTTTTTTTCTTCTCTTAAAAATTCTATAAATTCCGTTTTTATGGTTTTTCCGTAAATGTCACTGCCAAAGTCAATAATATGCGTTTCAGCAAGTGGCTTTATATTACTTTCAACTGTAGGTTTAACCCCAATGTTAGTTATTGCACAGTATTCCTTTTCGTAAATTTCCGTTGACGATGCGTAAGCACCCTTTTTCGGTACAACCTGTTTTTCTTCAAAAAGCTGGTTGATGGTCGGAAAGCTTATGGTTCGTCCGAGACGGTTTCCCGTAACGACTTCTCCGAGAATGAAGTACCTTTCGCCCAGCAGTTCATTTGCCTTTGAAAGTTCACCGTTTTTCAGATAGTCCTTGATTTTTCCCGAGGAAATTTTTTCGCCGTTTTTTTCAAGCGTTTTGCAGACAATGACTTCAAAACCGTATTTTTTACCAAAAGCCACAATGTCTTCCGCACCGCATGAAGCATCTTTTCCGAAACGGAAATTTTCACCGCACACAACTGCTCCCGCATTCATTTTTTCAGCAAGAATTTCCTTTGCAAACTGTTCACCACTCATGTTTTTAATTGCACTAATGTCGGGTGAACAGATATACTCAGCACCAAGATTTTCCAGAATATGATTTTTCTGATTTTCCGTGTAAAGATATTCATAAGGCTTGCCATGTTTTATTTCAACAGATGCAGTTTTAAAGGTGAAAACTGCAAATTTCATTCCCTTTTCCGAAAAGGTTTTCGCTGTGTCCAGTATCAGACGGTGTCCGAGGTGAACGCCGTCAAAAATCCCCAGAGCGACGGCTGTTTTTTCTTTTATGGTTTCATTTGTTACAAAGATCATTTTCCGTCACCGCTTAAATTTTTGAGTACTCTTAAAACGTTTTCGTTTCTGTCAGCCTGTGCGATACCTATAAAGCATTTATCAGCACCGTAAACACGGAATTTTTCCTGCTCAGGCTTTACAGGTAATCTGTCAAGCATCAGTTTTACGCCGTTTTTATACATAGTTGTCTTTTTTTCCGATAAATATAATGATGGCAGTGTTTTAAACAGACTTTCAACCGGTTTGACAATTTCTTCAGTTCTGTCTTCATCACGAAGCTTTTCAAGCTGTTCAAGCGTTACACACTCATCAACAGAAAAGCCGTTTGATGAAGTTCTCTCAAGTGAAGTCATTGCCGCACCACATTTAAGATTTTGTCCCATATCATGAATTATTGAACGAATATAAGTTCCCTTTGAGCAGGAAATTTCAAGTATCCCCATACCTGTTTTTTCGTCATATTGTATAAGTTCCAGTCTGCTTACTTCCACCTGTCTTGATGGTCTTTCAACTTCTATGCCTTTTCTTGCAAGGTCATAAAGTCTCTTTCCGTCAACCTGCACAGCTGAATACATAGGAGGAAGCTGAGTTATTTCACCTCTGAAAGCTGTAAGTGCCTGCTCAACATCAGTAGTTGAAACTGAAAAATCAGTTTCTTCAATAATTTTACCTGTTGTGTCGTAGGTATCAGTAACAATACCAAATTTAAAGCCTGCACGATAGCTTTTTCCCGTTTCGGGAATGATACTGATTGCTTTTGTGGCACCACCTGCAAAAACAGGAAGTACACCCGTAGCCATAGGATCGAGTGTACCCGAATGCCCCAGTTTTTTCATTTTCAGTATTCCACGCATTTTGGCAATAACGTCAAAAGAGGTAAAACCCTCAGGTTTATTTATACAGATTATTCCGTTTAACATGATAAAATTCCCTTTTCCACTGCGTCAACAATCTGCTTTTTAACCTCGTCAAGAGTACCATG